>DAORJH010000001.1:0-27849 GCA_035438925.1 Bacteroidia bacterium
TGTGGTAAATGAAACCACCTTTCAATCGACTAACAAAAAAGTATTTTTTGGAGGTGATGCGGCATGGGGACCAAAGAATGTGATCACGGCAGTGGCGCACGGACATCAGGCGGCAGTTTCCATCGATCTGTTCTGTAATTCAAAGGATCTTGTAAAAGACCGCCTTTCTCCAATGGTGAATCTGGTGAGTCAGAAAATGGGAATTCACGAATGGAGTTATGACAGCGAAGTAGCTTTGGATCATCGCTATGCAGTACCACAGGCTGATAAAAAAGTAACACTCTCCAACCGTAAAAAGGAAGTAGAATTAGGTTTCGATCTTCCTACCGGATTTAAGGAGGCGTCACGATGTCTGAATTGTGATATACAAACCGTATTTACAGAGACAAAATGTATTGAGTGTGATGCCTGTGTGGATATTTGTCCAACTTCCTGCATCACTTTTACTGAAAACGAAGAAGTAGAAACGGATCTGCGCGCGAAATTGAAAATGCCTGCAAATAACAAAACGCAGGACATCTACATTTCTGCATCTCTTCCAACAAAAAGAGTCATGGTGAAAGATGAGAATGTTTGTCTCCATTGCGGATTATGCGCTGAGCGTTGTCCGACTGCAGCCTGGGATATGCAGAAATTCTTCTATGGAGTGACCAAAGCCGGAAATGAAAAGAATATCATCAACACAAAGAAATATTAAAGAAAGTTCAGATCGATAACATTAATAGAAATTAAAATGTCCAAGACTAAAATAAACGATTTTGTGGTGAGGTTTGCCAACGTGAACGGAACAGGTTCTGCCAGCGCAAATTTTCTCTTCACAAAGGCCATTTTCCGAATGGGAATACCGGTTACACCGAAAAATATTTTTCCATCCAACATACAAGGCTTACCCACCTGGTACGAAGTAAGGGTGAATGAAAAAGGATATTTGGGCAGAAGAGAAGGAATCGATCTCATGGTAGCCGTGAATCCCCAGAGCATGGCCAATGATGTGGCTTCTGTAAAGCCGGGAGGTTATTTCATGTACGACAGTTCTAAGAAATTGCCTGCAAATTATATTCGCGAGGATATTACTTATTTGGGAATTCCATTAATGGAAATGTGTAATAACGCTTATTCTGATGCAAGACAAAGACAATTGTTCAAGAATATTATTTACGTTGGAGCGTTGACAGCATTGTTAGATATTGAATTCAGTGTGTTGGAAGGTTTATTAGCCGATCAATTCAAAGGAAAAGAAAAATTGATTCCTTCCAATATAAAAGCTTTGCAAATGGGAATGGATTATGTGCATACACATTTTAAATATCCATTGGAATTTAAATTGGAGAGAAGAGATCTGTTGGGTGACGCTATCATGATCGACGGAAACTCCGCTTGTGGTTTAGGAGCTGTTTACGCAGGTGCAACAGTCGCTGCATGGTATCCTATCACACCATCAACTTCTGTAGTAGAAGCTTTCATGAATTATGCAGATGAGTTTCGTGTAGATAAGATCACAGGAAAAAGAAATGTTGCGATCGTTCAGGCAGAAGATGAATTGGCCGCCATTGGAATGGTGATCGGTGCCAATTGGAATGGAGCAAGATCCTTCACGGCTACAAGTGGTCCTGGTGTTTCTTTGATGAATGAATTTTTAGGATTAGCCTATTTTGCAGAGATACCAACAGTGTTGATCGATGTGCAGAGAACTGGCCCATCTACAGGAATGCCAACACGTACGCAGCAATCAGATATATTGGAAGCAGCCTATGCTTCACATGGAGATACCAAACATGTTTTGTTATTTCCTGCAACACCGAAAGAGTGTTTTGACATGACTGCTGATGCATTTGATCTGGCGGAAGAATTACAAACACCTGTGATCATGCTAACGGATCTCGATCTTGGAATGAACGATCATATTTCACCTGCATTAACATGGGATGATAAACGAAAATTCAAGCGTGGAAAAGTGCTGAGCGCTGAAGACTTGGATAAGATCCAGCGATTTGGTCGCTACCTCGATGTAGATAAGGATGGAATTCCTTACCGTACTTATCCAGGAACACATCCAACCAAAGGTTCTTATTTCACACGTGGAACGTCAAGAGATGAGTATGCTGTTTATACAGAAGACGGAGATGCTTATCAGCGCAATATGGACCGACTGATGAAGAAATGGGAAACAGCAAAGAACATGGTGCCTGCGCCTGAATTACACGAAGGAAAGAATCAATTTGAAAATGGTATTTTATTCTTCGGAACATCTACCTATGCGGCGCAAGAAGCCATGGATCTGTTGAAAGAAAAAGGTATTTTGGTTGATGCATTACGAATCAAGTCCTTCCCTTTCAATAAAACAGTGGAAGATTTTATTAAATCTCACGAACGGGTATTTGTGATCGAACAGAACAGAGATGCACAGATGAAGAGTCTGTTAATGATCGAACTGCAAGCCGATCCACATAAACTCATTTCGGTATTAAATTACAACGGTATGCCAATTACCGCTGATAAGATCCTGAATGATATTGAAAAAAGTCTGAGTGTTTCATTAAAATCAAAGAGCAAGTAACATGACCTATGTAAAACCGAAATTCCGCCATCCCGAACTGCAAAAGAACAAACTGGGATATACCATTGATTATTATGAAGGGTCACTTTCTACTTTGTGTGCAGGATGTGGACATGATTCCATTTCTGCCGGCGTAGTGCAGGCATGTTATGAGTTGAATATTGAGCCACATCGCTTGGCAAAACTGTCTGGCATAGGCTGTTCTTCTAAAACTCCCGCTTATTTTTTAAGTAATTCCCATGGATTCAACTCTGTTCATGGACGTATGCCTTCCGTAGCTACCGGAGCTTATCTGGCGAATAAAGACCTGATCTACTTTGGTGTTTCGGGTGATGGTGATTCTGCTTCCATTGGAATGGGACAATTTGTACATGCTGTGAGAAGAAACCTGAACATGGTGTACATTGTGATGAACAATGGTTGTTATGGTTTAACGAAGGGACAAGATTCAGCTACTGCAGACAATGGATCAAAGAATAAATCAGGTAATACCAATATTTTTGAAGCCATAGATCTGGCCAGTTTATCACTGGAGTTAGGCGCATCTTTTGTGGCCCAAAGTTTTTCGGGTGATAAGAGACAGTTAGTGCCCTTGATCAAAGCTGCCATCAATCATCCCGGTTTTGCCTTCATCAATGTGATCTCTCCTTGTGTTACCTTCAATAATAATCCGGGTTCAACCAAAGCGTACGATTATGTTCGTGAGCACGTAGAAGCAACTGCAACAATGGATTTCGTCCCGGAGATGCAGGAGATCAGCGTAAAATATTCAAAGGGTAGTCACAAAGAAGTGACCATGCATGATGGTTCTGTGATCCAATTACATAAATTAGCTGAAGAGTGGGATCCATTGGACAGACAATCGGCCATGAATGCGATCATCAATGCAAAATCAAAAAATGAAATTTTAACCGGATTGATCTATGTTAATCCGGACACAAAGGATCTGCATCACATGATCAAAACCAGCGATGTGCCATTGAACAAGTTGAAAGAAGATGTGCTATGTCCTGGTTCTGAAGCATTGAAGGATATCAATGCGGATTTGAGGTAGAACGACTCTTATTGACAGATAGTCATCTGATCTATTTTGAAATCTGCGTCATGCTGAACTTGTTTCAGCATCTCTAATCAGATAAGAAAATGCATTTGCGCTAAATTATCAATGAAATCAAATTAGAAACTAATTTTAATGAATAATTTATTTATTCAAGTTTATAGTTTCATTTAAAATGCCAAAGCTCACAAATGCATACGTTTACATCATGTCAAATAAAACAAGAAGTACGCTTTATGTTGGAGTTACTAACGATCTTGAAAGACGGGTGAGAGAACATAGAAATGGAATTGGTTCTGAATTCACAAGTAAATATCGATTATTCGAACTTATGTACTTCGAGCAAATTTCAGGCATCACATAAGCAATAAAAAGAGAGAAACAACTTAAGCGTTGGCACAGAGAATGGAAGATAAACTTAATTAAGGAATTAAATCCTGACTTAAAAGATCTTGCAAAAGACTGGGAGTGAAGTTCAACAAGTGTTCTGAATAGATTTTCTATTTTAAAATTGCGTAGTAGACCCTGAAACAAGTTCAGGGTGATAAAGTCCTTAAGATTTTATAGGATATTCTATATTCACTTCTCACACTCACTATCACCTTCTGCACAACAGGCTCCTTCTTCGCCGGCACAATCAGCCTGCTCTTGTTGGTAAACGGCCGTCTGGTATTTGTTGTATTCAAAATAGCTAAGGAAACTCAAGCTGAGTACTAAGCCTAACCAAAAGATGATCTTAGCCATTTTCGTTTTCCTTTTTTCTTTTTCATCGGGCTCACAGGCGCAATCCCCCGTTGCGCAATTCAATTTAGGAAGAACGTATAGTGAATAATACGAAATAGTAAAAGAAACTGTGCTCACGGCAATCAATACAGGTTCCAAAGCACTCACAATTGGAGAACTCGCCAGAGCAGATGAAGAGATGCCGAACAAAGAAGCGAAAGGACTAGCACAAACACCAATGCAGGCTCCGCTTTTGCAACAAGAAAGTAGAATAGGTGCGGTGGAAGTGAGACCTCCAGTAATGCTGGTCCAAATTGTTTTCTTCTGTTTCACGTTAATTCGTCTTTAATATTTTCCAGGTACCGATTGCTAAAGCTGCGCCAATGATTGGAGCGCTAAGGTAGATCCACAAATGTTCTGTATGACCGGAAACCAAAGCAGGCGCCAATGAACGTATGGGATTCATGGACGCTCCACAGATCGGTCCGGCAAACATTGCTTCCAACAAAACAACAGAACCAATAGCCAAGCCAGCAAACAATCCTTGCTCTTTGCTTCCTTTCGCTGTAAAGATGATCACTAACATCAGTATAAAAGTGAGTATGATCTCCAGAATAAAGGATTGAGCTTCTGTCCCGGCTGGCAGAGTAGAACCCAGCAATTGATTTGCCGGAAATAAAAATTTTAAAACCAGACTAGCTAGTAAAGCACCACTTGTCTGACTAACAAGATAAGGTAAAATTTCTTTTGCTGGAAAATGTTTGGAGAGCCAAAAGGCTATTGTAACAGCCGGATTCAAATGCGCTCCTGATATATCACCCAAGGCATAGATCATAGCACTTACGATCAATCCAAAAACTGCAGCCACACCTACATGAGTAATGCTTCCACCACTCTCCTGATCAATGATAATGGCCCCAGTGCCACAAAAGACCAAACAAAATGTTCCTATGAATTCAGCTAAGTATTTACGCATGCATTAATTCTTTAGCCTTATTGAAAACGTAAAAAGTTTCCCTGGCAATTTGTTGGCAACGTTCACTGTATTTCTCGTCTTGCAATGGGGTATTATCAAATGCCTTTGGATCATCGTAAGTGGTACCTATTCGTAATTCTACACCGGGAATGAAAGGACAATTCTGTTCTGCATCACTGCAGGTCATGATGGCGGCAAATTCAGTTTGAGGGTTGATCTTGTGATCATATTTTTTCGAGAAGCAGATCAGAGGTTTATTGTCTTCTGAGAATAGTAAATGATAAACCGGGTTCTTTTCAATTTTTTCAGCTTTGATCTCAAATCCACATTTTCTCAATGCTTCAATCGCATTGGGATGAAAAGCAGTTTCTTCTGTACCACCGGAAAAGGAATGAACATCATTCATATCAAAATACGCTGCTGCTACTTGCGCCCATATCTGTCCGAAATGACTTCTTCTTGAATTGTGTGTGCAGATATAGATCAGATTGACCGGTTTGTTCTCTTTTCGTTTTTCACTTATGAAATGAGAAATTTTATTCAAAAGTAATTTTCTTTCGGAGTTAATTTCTCCAAATTCAAGGATCCTTTCTTCGCAATACTTTTTTATTGAGCTGTACATTTTCTATTCATTAACAGCATCCGGAACCCGGCGTACAGCAGGAGCTTTTAGATTGCAATTCTGATAAACTCACTTTCAATTTGCCAGCTGGGATAACACATTTATCACTCGCAAGACAATTGGTTTGTTTTTGAGTAAGAGAGAAGTTTTTTCCGTTGAACTCCAAGCCGTATTTACCAATGGTTTCACTTTGATATTCCACTTCAATTTCACCGTCTTGCAATCCCAATACTTTTTCAGACAAGGCGATGATGTCAGATAATTTTTTGGGAGCCAGACGATGATCGAAGTCATTCGCCTCCCACAATTGAAAATTAACCGTTTTTTCGTTGCGAACAGTTCCTCCACAATCAATGAAATGTTTATTTACCTGTCCTACTTCCGTGACATGAAAGTGCTGAGGTACGATTTCGCCATTCGGTAATACAAAATTGATTTCGTTTACCTTGGCCAACTGAGTTTTAAATTCTGATAGTTTCATATACTTTTATTTATCGTTAATATTCGATGAATGTTCAGCAACATTTCACTTTGTTTTGTTTTGTTTCGAAGAAAGCACCCAGGTATTTGCTGGCCTGTTCCCATTCTTTTTGATCGATGCAATAGCAAACTTTGGTTCCATCGATATCCCCTTTGATCAAGCCTGCTTCTTTTAATTCTTTTAAGTGTTGTGATACTGTACTTTGAGAGAGTGGAAGCTCATCTACGATGTCACCACAGATGCAGACTTCTTTTTTTAGAAGCAATTCCAGGATGGCAACACGGGCAGGATGTGCGAGCGCCTTGCAGAAATTAGCGATCTTATTCTGCTTGACTGTGAAATCTTCTCTTTTAGCGCTTCCCATTTCTTTATTTAATCGTAAAAATACGATGGATTATAGCTGAATCCAAATAAAGTGCTCAAATTGCTTCTATCTGCTTGCAAAAGAAGTTATTAATTTAATGCGATAAAAGTAAATGCTCCGGCAAAAAAACCAAGAAGAGCCAGCCAGGAGATCTTTTTCAGATACCAGATAAAATTTATTTTTTCCATCCCCATTGCGGCAACGCCTGCAGCCGAACCTATGATGAGAATACTTCCTCCGGTACCGGCAGAATAAGCTAAAAATTTCCAGAAGTAATGATCACATGCGTAGGTTTGAAGATCGTACATGCCAATGGAAGCTGCAACCAAAGGCACATTGTCTACAATAGCCGATAGTAACCCGATGGTCATGACGATAAGATTTGTATCGCCTATCTTTTCATTCATAAATCCTGCAAGTGCAGTGAGTTGTCCTGTGGATTGAAGAGCCATGATAGAGATCAGAATTCCGAGAAAGAAGAGAATACTGGGCATGTCTATTTTTCTCAATGCATATAAAACAGAATAATTATTCTTGTCGGATTCATCTTTGTCTTTGTGGATCAACTCTGAGATCACCCATAATAATCCTAAGCCGATTAACATACCCATGAACGGAGGAAGGTGCGTGATGGTTTTGAATACAGGAACAAAAAGCAAAATACCTATCCCGGAAAATAGAATGAATTTTCTCTGAAAGGGAGTAGCAGATGGGGAATCGACTTCTGAAATGGCTTCGGAGCGATGTACTTTTCCTTTTAATTGCAGTGAGACGATCAGTAAAGGAATCAAAAGTGAAACTAAGCTTGGAAGAAGCAATGAGCTCATGATGGCCTTTGCGCTCAATTGTCCTCCTATCCAAAGCATAGTAGTGGTGACATCTCCTATTGGTGTCCAAGCCCCACCCGCATTTGCAGCAATGATCAGGATGCCGATAAATAAAAGCCGATCGTTCTTTTCAGAGATCAACTTTCGCACCAAAGTAACCATAACAATAGTTGCAGTTAGATTGTCGAGTACTGCAGAAAGAAAGAATGTGAACAGGCAGATGATCCAAAGTAATTTTCTTTTGTCAGTTGTTTTGATGAGGTTCGTGATCACTTCAAATCCATCATGCGCATCGATGAGTTCGACAATGGTCATTGCGCCCATTAAAAAGAAGATGATGCCGGAGATCTCTGAAAGATGAGATTCAAAATATTCATTGATAAGGTGATGATCTGCTCCGGAAAGTGCATAAACGGTCCAGCACAAAACTCCCGTCAACAAAGCAATGGCCGCTTTGTTCACTTTTACTACATGTTCAAATGCAATGAGGATGTAACCGATAATGAATAAAAATAGAATTGCCGTTTCCATGTTCACAACAAAGATAGGAACCTTGCCTTCTAATGAAACGAAATTGACTTGGAGTAATTAACAATGTGTAGATCAGAGTTGTTTGACCTGAATGATATGCACCGGACAATTCTTTGCCGCGAGTAGATTTTCATTTAGCTCATGATCCGGAACATTTACGATATAGATTCCTTTTTTTTCTACTCCGCCCACCAGCGTACACTTTCCGTCTCGTTTAGAGATACGCCAGCGTTGTTCTGCTGCTTCTACGCAGGCATTGCAGCCTATGCATCGCACACGCTGCTGTGAGATCTGTATCATTGATTTTCGGGTATGAGTTTGTAAAGCTTATCAGAAGGACGGATCTTTTCTTCCAATGCGAGTGTAAAATCATCTCCTTTCACTGCTGTTTTGGCTGATTGGCCTGCCACATGCAGATCTTTCACTTTCATTTGAATAATTCCGGTGGTTGGACCGGTTATCATGATCTCATCACCTTCATGCAGATCGTGCGATTCGCATTTGAATTCGCCCACGCCGGCTTGAGAAAAATATTTCACGCCTTTCGCAATGTAGATCTTTTTTCGTGTAGATCTAGAGCCGTTCTCATCACACCATTCTCCCATTTTTTTGCCAAGATAATAGCCATCCCAAAAGCCACGATTGAAAACAGTAGCAAGTCTGGTCTTCCAATCATTTACCTTCTCTTTAGAGAAACTTCCTTCGTCATATGCCTCAATAGCTTCTTTGTAACATTTTGTAACCGTGTACACATAATCAACAGAGCGACCACGGCCTTCAATTTTCAATACGCTAACTCCTGCATCCATTATTTTATCAATGAAATCTATGGTGCAAAGATCTTTAGCCGACATGATGTATTCATTGTCCACTTCAAATTCAATTCCTTCTTCCTTATCGGTAACGATATAACTTCTTCTGCAATTTTGAACGCAGGCACCTCTGTTTGCGGAAGCATAATGCGAATGCAAACTCAAATAGCATTTACCGGATACAGCCATGCAAAGAGCTCCATGTGCGAAGATCTCGATTTGAATTGGCTTTCCGGAAGGACCACAAATATTTCTTCTTTTAATTTCGCGTGTGATTTCAGCAACTTGTTTTAAACTCAGCTCTCTTGCCAGTACGATCACATCTGCATAAGCTGAGTAAAACTCTACTGTATCGATATTCGATACGTTCGCCTGAGTAGAAATGTGAATGTTCATTCCGATCTTTTTGGCGTAGTTCATAGCTGCATGATCGGCTGCAATGATAGCACTTACCCCACTTTCTTTAGCAGTATCCACGATGCTTTTCATGAGTTGAATGTCGTGGTCGTATAAAATGGTGTTGAGCGTGAGATAGGTCTTTACATTATTCTTTTTTCCTATTTCTGCAATTTCTTTCAAATCTTCCAAAGTGAAATTAATGCTGGAGCGAGCACGCATGTTCAACTGCTCAATGCCAAAATAGACAGAATTACATCCGGCTTTAATAGCAGCACGAAGCGATTCGAAAGAACCGGCCGGCGACATTAATTCAATGGAATTGTTTTTCATTACAGTCAAAAAATGGAATCGTAAAGATAAAAAGTGATGCAGAATTCCGAATACAAAAAAACAGGACTTTGATCAGTTCTGATTGTTAAATCAGAGTAGACTTGAGCCATTGGCATCCGAAGAAAGCACCTCGCTCATGTAATCCAGATAAGGTCTTGCATTCTTGAAAGTTTGACTAAGTTCTTTATAGAAGCCGGGCTTTACTATTTCACTGATCTTGAATTCTCTCGAAAAATAGAATTGTTTGAGCTTCAGTAATTCAATTGCAGGATTGTCTTTTGCAAAACCCCTTGGGGCAGAAGCAACTTTTTCCCCTTCTATTTCACCGTAAGTAGATCTCAATTTTTTATTCGCAAGTAACTTTTTCCAGTCTTTGAAATTATAATCAATGTCTTTTCGAATCGCTAGAAGATCCTCCGGATTTGGAGCATAAAATCCACAGGCAGCAAAAGCAGAATCCGGACCGATCTGAAAATAGTAATCGCCTCTTAATTTCTTTCCTTCTCTCTGAAATCCACCCCCAAAGTGATCTTTGTAAGGAGTTTTATCTTTTGAAAAACGTGTATCGCGATAAATACGCATTAAAGAATCCTTCCCGCTTTTGTTTTCGATCTTGTCATGTTTCTGCATTTCCAATAACAAAGCATCTGCAAATGCGATCATGTTCTCCTGCGCTTTCAGATAAGTTTCTTTGTTCTTGTTGAACCAATCGCGATTGTTGTTCTTTGACAGTTTCTTTAAAAAACCAAGTGTATTGCTTGTGATCTGAGATGAGGTCATACTAACTAACTGTTTCCTTTGCCTTTTTAAAATTCCCTTTGCTCTTGCGGATACGAACAGCTACTACTTTATATTCCGGACACTTTGCCTCACTGTCGTGCACGTCACCCGTTAAAATGTTGATGAGCATTTCAGGAAAATGGAAAGTAGTACTTAAAACGCCAGATTTCACTTCATCGGTTATCCTTGCTTTCACATCCACTTTTCCACGAGGCGATTCGATACACACATAGTCACCTTCACTGATCAAGTGTTTTTCTGCATCTGCAGGATTGATCATAAGGTAATCATCTTTCAGGATCAATTCATTTCCGGTTCTGCGTGTCATGGCACCGCAATTGTAATGTTCCAGTTCACGGTTGGTTGTTAGGATATAAGGGAAATCTTTTCCATTCTGCACGATCTCTTCTGTTTCTTTCCATTTATTGAAGAGGAATTTTCCCTTCCCAATTTTGAATTCGCTTTGATGTAGAATTTTAGTATCTGTTCCGTCCTTAGCAACGGGCCACTGCTTACCGTTAGTTCCAAGATTTTCCCACGTAACTCCTGCAAAGAAAGGAACGATCTGTGAGATCTCTTCGAGCATGGTTTTAGGGTGATATGCCGGTTGAGGATAGCCCATTTTATTCATGATATCGACAATGATCTCTCCGTCTTGTTTCGCTCCTTCAACTGGTTTTACCACCTGTCTTACAGCCTGTATCCTTCTTTCTCCATTGGTAAATGTTCCGCTTTTTTCAAGAAACGAGGCACCGGGCAATATTACATCGGCAAGTTTGGCTGTTTCTGTCATGAATAATTCCTGAACGATGACGAGATCTGTTTTTTCCAGTGCTTCGATCACTTTATTCGTATTAGGATCAGTTTGAACAATATCTTCCCCGATCACCCAAAGTGCTTTTAATTTTCCTGCAATGGCAGCATCAAACATTTCAGGGATCTTGTAGCCAATTTGACCAGAGACATCTGCACCATAGAATGTGTTATACAATTGATTTACTTTTGGATCAGTCACATCGAGATAACCTGCACCTTGGTGTGGCTGAGCTCCCATATCGGCTGCACCCTGAACGTTATTTTGTCCCCTTAGTGGATTTACTCCAACTCCTCTTCTTCCTATGTTTCCTGTCAATAATGCCAGATCGGCAATTTGCATCACTGTAAATGTTCCCTGTGAATGTTCTGTGACTCCTAAACCATGGAAGGACATCGCATTTGGTGCTTTTGCATAAGCAATTGCAGCTTGACGGATAATTTCCCTATCAACACCGCAAACTTTTTCGATCTGATCGAGATCCAGATTTAAGATTTCTTTAGTGAATTCCTCGTATCCGTCGGTCCTCGATTCAACAAATGATCTATCAACCAAACCTTCTTTAATGATGTAATACATCATCATGTTTAAAACAGCCACATTAGTGCCTGGTCTTAATGGAATATGATGGGTTGCATATTTGGCTAATTCAGTTCTGCGTGGATCGATCACGATACTCACATTTCCAGTTTTCATTGCAAACTGTTTCAACTTTGCTCCTGTAACAGGATGCGCATCGGTAGGATTAGCACCGATGACCATGATGCAATTAGTATCTTTCAGATCATCAATTGAATTGGTAGCAGCTCCCGTTCCGAAAGTTTTTTGCATACCGAGTGCTGTAGGTGAATGACATACTCGTGCACAACAATCAATATTGTTGGTTCCGATCACGGCACGAATGAATTTCTGCATGAGGTAATTTTCTTCGTTGGTACAACGGGCTGATGAAATTCCGGCAATTGTATCAGGACCAAAATCCTTTTTATAGGAAGTTAATTTTGTGGCTATATAATCATATGCTTCATCCCAGCGTACTTTCTCAAATACTCCGTTTCTTTTTATCATTGGAGAATTCAATCTTTCCTGATGATTATAGAATTTGAAGGCAAATCTTCCTTTTAAACAGGTATGTCCCTGATTCACTTCTGCATCATAAGGGGCCTGAATACTTTTTATCTTACCATTCTTTGTTGATACATTTAAATTACAACCCACACCACAATAGGTACAAATCGTACGTGTCACCTCAGTTGAAGAAATGGCTTTCGATTGAAATACATCTGAAATGGCGGAAGTAGGGCAGGCCTGGGCACAGGCACCGCAACTTACGCAATCTGACTCCATGAAACTTTGTTCTGTGCCTTTTACAATGTGTGCATCGAATCCTCTTCCTGCCATGCTCAATACAAATTGCCCCTGAACTTCATCGCAAGCTCTTACGCAACGGAAACAATTGATGCATTTACTGAAATCTGAGGTCATGTAAGGATGACTGAGATCTTTTTTTCTATCGAGATGATTTTCTCCTTCAGGATAACGAACATCACGTATCCCGACTTTAGCGGCTACACTTTGTAATTCGCAATTTCCATTTACTTCACAGGTCAGACAATCCAAAGGGTGATCGGTCAGTACCAGTTCAACAATATTTTTTCTAAGTGATTGAATGGAGTCTGAATCGGGATAAATATATTGTCCTTCCATTACCGGTGTGTGGCAAGATGCCATTGCCTTTGTTTTTCCGTTCTGTTGCAAAGCAACATCTACAGAACAAACGCGACAAGAACCGAATGGTTCAAGATTAGGTGCATCACAAAGTGTGGGAACTGCATTTTTCCCTTTGTGTCTTTTAATAAAAGATAAGATGGTTTCTCCTTCTTTTATTTCAAACGGCAGGTCATTGATGTATGCTGTTTTCATTTGCGAAATTTTTCTTAGTTGAAATATTGTTTTAATTCGGAATCAAAGTACTGCATGGCGTTGCGAACCGGCAAAGGAATTCCACCACCGTGCGCGCACAAAGAACCTTTTTCCAAAGTGGTAAGTAAGTCATCAAACAACACGCGATCGATCTTGTAATCAGAGCCAATTGCTTTTTTAGCGAGTTCATGTCCGCGTTTAGTGCCTAAGCGACAAGGAAAACACTTGCCACAACTTTCATAGGCGGCAAAGTCAAAGATGTGTTCTATGAAATGCATGATCGGAAATTTCTCAGGTACACAAATAACGGAAGCGTGTCCCAATAAAAATCCGTTCTTAGAGAAGGATTCAAAATCAATTTGAAGATCGTTGATCTTCGAAGCCGGGACCAATCCGCCTAAAGGACCACCAATTTGCATGGCTTTAACGGGAGATTTAAATCCACCTCCCAATTCATTCACGACAACAGAAAGAGGTGTTCCCATTTCTACTTCGTAAATACCGGGATTCTTGAAAAAACTATCCAGACTTACCAATTTTGTTCCTGATGATTTTTCTGTTCCAATGGCTTTCCATTTTGCTCCTCCATTCTCAATGATGTAATGCAAAGCAGCTAATGTTTCTACATTGTTTACTGTAGTTGGTTTGTTGAACAATCCTTTTTGTGCAGGAAAAGGTGGACGAACTCTGATCTCCGGTCTTTGTCCTTCTATAGAATTGATGAGTGCGGTCTCTTCTCCACAGATATAAGAACCTTGTGCCTGAATGATCTTGAAATCAAAATCGAAACCACTTCCTTCAATGTTTTTTCCAATCAATCCGGCAGCTCGAATATCATCAATGGCTTTCTGAGTGATCTGAACGGCTTCCGGATATTCAGCACGAATGTAAACTACACCATAATTCGCTTTCGCCACATAACCGGCGATCATCATTCCGAATAGAACAGAGTGTGGACGTTCTTCTAATAAGTATCTGTCCGAGTAAGCACCCGGATCTCCTTCATCGGCATTACAAATAATGAATTTCACATCACTTTCTGCATTTCTGCAGAATTCCAGTTTCATTCCCATTGGAAAACCAGCGCCTCCTCTTCCTCTTACATTAGATATCTTGATCTCATTTAACACAGAGGCAGAATCGGTTTTAAGCGCTTTTTTGAATGGAGCATAATGCTCATTGATGCTGGTGAATGGACGCGTGAGTATAGCTTGTCCACTTGCTTTAACGATGTATTTATCTTTCCCAACAGAGACATTAGAAGTCTTTGTGTCGAATTTAATGGTGTTGATGGCAGTTCCGGAGTAATTATTTCCTTTATAGTGAAAGGCGCTGTTCTCATGACATCTTCCGAGACAGGTCATGTGCCCGATCTCTTCACTTTTAAAATTCTTTTTTAATTCGTCCAGTACTTTTTCCTGAGTACCCGCACAAACACAAGCCGTGCCATTGCACACGTACACTTTTTTATTTTTATTTTCCGGACGAAGGAAATCATAGAAAGTTGAAGTTCCATACGTATTGGCATTTCCGATTAGGAATTCCTGCGCCAGTTTTTCAAGATCTTTTTTATCCGGGGTGCCGCTGGACTGCGCCAGTTTGCCAAGCTTATCAAAAAGATTATTATCTAATCCTTTTCTGCCTGATAATTCACTAAGATTTTTAGACATAATAAGAAAATTGAATCGCAGGTTTAGCTACGATAAGAAGTTAAATTATTGATTTTTTTTGTCTTATCCAAATATAGGAATTATTGGATTTTAAAAGTGAGAATAGCCAGTTGAACTATTGTTAATTGGCATGAAAAAAAGGTAAAATCGCAAAGCTTATGAATAAACAGTGAGTTTATTGCCTCTGGCAAAAGCGATCAGTTCAATTCCCAGTTCTTTAGCGAAATCAACTGCCAAAGTAGAGGGGGCGGAAACAGCTGCCAGCATGGGCATTCCGGCCATAAAACATTTTGAAACGATTTCATAACTGACCCTTCCGCTAACCAAAAGAATAGAAGCTTCTTTCAGTTGTTTTTGATGGATCAAGGCGCCTATTACCTTATCGACCGCGTTATGTCTACCGATATCTTCCCGAATGGCCAGTAATTTCCCTTTTATATCAAAAGCGGCTGATGCATGGCAACCCCCGGTAGCTTCAAAGAGTTTTTGATGATCGTTCATGATCTCAAACAAAGATGGTATAAGTTCAAGTTCCAATGCAGGCTTATTGCTAAGTTTCCCTTGTCTGCCTTCAAAAGCCGTTCTTCCACAGATTCCGCAGGAAGCGACAGACAAGAGTTGGCGGGAATTTGCATATCCATTACCTAACTTGTCTTTGTCAATTCGAACAGAAATACTGTCGATCACACCGGAAGCATTGGTGATCATTTCCATTGGCAGATCTGCATTTTTATCCCGGAAAATATCTTCACTGAATAACAAGCCTCGCACAAGATCCCTTTCATCACCCGGAGTTTGCATGGTAATACTTAATGCTTCTCCGTTGATTATAATCTGAAGAGGATGCTCTTGTAACAAAGCATCCTCTACAATTAGTTCTTGTCCGGGTAATTCTATCTTTTTACCCTGATATTTTGTAAATCGGATCAAGAAAGTCCTGAAATTTTTCCGTTACTGTCAATATCCATTCCTTCTGATGCAGGCACAGCAGGTAAGCCTGGCATTCGCATCATATCACCCAGGATTGGAATTAAAAATCCTGCACCTGCAGCGATCTCAAATTCACGCACCGTAATTTTAAATCCGGTTGGACGTCCACGCAATGCCTCATTGTCTGAGAACGATTTTTGTGTTTTGGCCATACAGATCGGTAAATGATTCAAACCAAGATTATCAATTCGTTTTAAACCGGCAATGGCATCTTTTGCGTAAACAACTGAATCGGCTCCATAAATTTCTTTGGCGATGATCTCAATTTTTTCTTTCACGGACATTTTCCAGTCGTATAAAGGTTTGAAATTACTTTTGCCACTTTCCACAGCAGCAACAACTGCCTCTGCTAATTTAGCTGTACCTGCTCCACCTTTGGCCCATCCTTCTGACTTTACAGCCTGTACGCCCATGGCTGCACATTTTGCGATCACTAAATTCACTTCTTCTTCGCTATCGGTGTGTCTGCTGTTTACAGCAACTACAGGTTGTAAGCCGAATTTTTTAATATTCTCAATGTGTTTTTCAAGATTGGCAAATCCTTTTTCAACACGTTCCATGCTTGGTGTATCGTACTCTTCCGGGTTAGCACCACCGTGATGACGCAAAGCGCGAATGGTTGCCACTAATACAGTAGCCTTTGGTTTTAATCCAGCATAAGCACATTTAATGTCTAAGAATTTCTCAGCGCCAAGATCTGCACCAAATCCAGCTTCAGTAACAACATAGTTACTCAAGCTCAATCCCATTTTTGTAGCAATGATGGTGTTGGTTCCCTGTGCAATGTTTGCGAAAGGACCACCGTGAATGATGGCCGGATTACCTTCGAGTGTTTGTACTAAATTAGGACGAATAGCATCTTTCAATAAAAGAGCCATAGCACCTTGTGCTTTCAGATCACGGGCATAAATGGGTTTACGATCGTAAGTAAAGCCTACAAAGATATTTCCTAAACGTGTTTTAAGGTCATCAATGTTCTTGCTCATACAAAGTATGGCCATAACCTCTGATGCCGGGGTAATGTTGAAACCGTTTTCACGTGGTACACCATTGCCTGTTCCGCCCAAACCAATTACGATCTGACGAAGTGAGCGGTCATTCATGTCCATGACACGTTTCCATAGAATGGTACGTGGGTCAATTCCTAAATTTCCGGCTTTGTTCTGAATGTTATTATCAATGAGTGCAGCAAGTAAATTATTTGCTTTTTCGATCGCAGAAAAATCTCCTGTGAAATGCAAGTTGATATCTTCCATAGGAACTACTTGTGAGTAACCTCCACCGGCAGCACCACCTTTTATTCCGAATACCGGTCCTAATGAAGGTTCGCGTAAGACCGCCGTAGCTTGTTTACCAATGTAATTCAATCCTTCGGTCAAACCAATGGAAACAGTTGTTTTTCCTTCTCCGGCTGGAGTAGGAGTGAGTGCTGAAACCAGGATCAAATTGTTCTTAGCTACTTTCGCATCATCAATTAAATGCAAAGGGAGTTTGGCTTTGTATTTTCCATACATATCAATATCATCTTCTGAAACGCCCAATTTGGCTGCGATTTTAGAGATGTGTTGAAGCTTTGCTGCTTGCGCAATGTCAAGATCGGAAGGTACTTTGCTCATAATTTTAAGTTTTAATTAGAATTGAATTTACCTTCCCAAGATAGAAGTTTTTTAACGGAAAAGCCAATTATTTTTTGGTCCAATAAGGGCAAGTTGGGCGAATGTAAAAAGGCTTAAGAACTTTATTACCAGATCCTCCAGGATTTTTTTGCCTCAGTTCCGACCCTCATTTTTTTATGAGAGAAGACATAGCGTCCTGTAATAAAAACCGGTAACGTTGCCATTGAAACGGAGCTGATCATGGCTGCCCTGTAGTAATTGAAATTCGACCCTTCAAAAGAAACGGCTGGCGAGATGATGAGAGCGCTGATCACTGAGCCTGCAATGCACCAGTTCATCACCTTGTTCAGTTTTTTTCGTTCGTGTTTGATGTATTTCAGATCCTGAAATGCAATTGCTTTTAATTTTGGAGGCACAGTATCTCTGCCGGTAATTGCAAAGTAGTCACGCGCTATTTTAGCTGAATCAACATAAATAGAATCTCCTTTTACCATGAAAAAACTTCCTTTTGTTTTTGTTTGATCCGTTTTTACTGTTATATTATCGAATAGAAAGATATTTCTTGTTTTGTTCTTTTTTGATAGCCAGAAAAAATCATAACCAACGGTATCTTTGCCATTTCTGATATTTCGCAAGCTTCCCATTTTTTTCATTTGATAATTCTTCTTGTTGGAGGATATTACATTGTACCAATAAACAAGGGTTGAATCTTTGCTGTAATAAGACAGAGTGAAGGAGTTCTTTTGAAATTTTCCTTTGTACAAAGAATCTAAGAAAGTACCGTTGACAGATGTTCGGATCAGCGTGCCCGACTTATTCATTTTTAAGGAGAATTGGAAGTTTGCCGTTTGAACTGAGGATAATTTCAATATACTATCGTTAAGATCACCTTCGCAATACCAGGTTGAACGGAGAAGGTCATCTCTAAGATTCTGTGCCTGAACAAATGTGCCTAGAATGATTAGCAGTAGTAATGAAACAGATCTTTTCACAATTAAGGAATACCGAATGATTAAGTAGTCGTAAATATAATCAGTTTTTAATGAATATGTAGGCGTTAAGAGAAGTAGCAATGATCATCCAAATTAAATAGGGAAGCAGGAAAAGTGAATTCAATTTTACGCTAGAAGCATAATGAATGAAAATGTATCCAATTAGAATTGTCAGAGTAATTATTAAGAACAGGGCAAAGAGAACATGATGATAGTAAAAAAAGACCGGATTCCAGGAGACGTTCAGGATCCATTGGATAGCGTATAGAATAAGCAGCGTTTTTAAATTATCTGTGTTCTTCACTGCATAAGCCATGTAGACAGAAAAACAGATCATTATGCTGGTCCATGCAAAACCAAATACCCATCCCGGAGGAGTCCAGGGCGCGATCTTTAAATTCTGATACCATTCTGAGTTCACACTTCCGGATGTGAAAAGACCGCCGATGCCTAAAGCTGAAAAGTTGAGGACAAGAAACAGAATAATTCTTCCGATCATATTGCGAATGGAAATGTACTAAATATTCTTTATTTCTGATTTACTTGAATAAGGAGTAGAGAAGATCATTCATTCTTCGCGCTACAAGTAGCGAATATGAAGAGAAAAGTCAACAAAAAGAGAAGGTAAGTTTCGGAAAGGACAATTGAGCAATAAAAACTACTAGCAGCCTCCTGTGTTTACTGGCTTGATAAGGCTTGGATCGACCAATTTTAAAATGGTAACACCCTTATTTTTTTCAATCAGCCATTTCATTTTTGTGTTTTTGCCGGACTCAGACATTTTGTGAAAGTAGTGATCTGTAGAAGTGGCAATGTCGGTGATCAATTGATTCACTGTGCTGGCCTCTACGTTGAAGGCGAGGTTTTTCGCTTTTTTATTTTTTGCCTGAATCCATTCTACTTTATTGGTTGGAGGGGCGAATGTGCTTTTCTTCTCGAGAATATTCACAGGGTAGAATTCTGTTTGAACTATGATCTTTTCAATTTGATCTTCTTCAGGTAAAAGGAAAAATATTCCTCCGATTACGCTTAGAGGAAATAGGGTTAAAATTGAAATATGTTTTCTCATGACAATTTAATTTAGATAAAGGTAGGGAAGCGAATGAATGAAAAAGAAATTGAAAAGCCTTTTAACAGCAAATTAACTTATTTTAGTAATAAGAAAGTCAATTGATAAGCTTCATTTAATTGAACTATAGGCCATCGCCCATGATCTTCACCTTGATCCCGTCAATTTCCGGTGAAAGTTTGATCTGACAGGAAAGACGGGAAGTATCGGTGATGTTAGGGAGTGTATCCAGCATGGCATATTCCTCATCACTGATCGATTTTAGCACTTCATATTTGGAAAGAACTTCTACGTGACAGGTTGCGCAAAGAGCCATGCCCCCACAAGTGGCCAGAATGTCATATTCATTACCTTTTAAAAATTCCATTAAACTCAAACCCATATCGGTTGGAGCAATCAATTCTTTTTCAGAGTTATTGTTGTTTTGGACGATGATTTTAATATCAGACATAAGATAAAGCAAAAATACAAATAAATCGGAATCCCGTAGAAGGAAAAATAGAGATCAGAAATACAATCATCAAACAGAAACCGGACTTGATTCTAATTACAATGAAACTATTATTTTTCTTGACACAATTCTATCAGCACACCATTCGTGCTTTTTGGATGCAGAAAACAGATCTTTTTATTATCGGCCCCATCTTTAGGTGTGACGTGCAACAATTCAAATCCTTCTTCTTTTAATCGTTCCATTTCCTTTTCAATATCGTCGGTCTCAAAAGCAATATGGTGCATTCCTTCACCTTTTTTCTGAATGAATTTAGCTATGGCGCTGCTTTCGTTCGTTGCCTCTAACAGTTCCACTTTACTTTCACCTATTAGAAAAAACGAAGTGAGCACACCTTCGCTCTCCACTCCTTCAGTTTTATAATGCTCCTTGCCGAATATTTTTTTGAATAATTCATTGCTTGCTTTTAGATCTTTAACAGCAATGCCAATGTGTTCAATCTTTTTTATCATAATTACTATTTATTAAAAAATTCTTCTTCCAGAATGGGAGTGAAACCCTCATTTGTACCTTTCACGATCGTTAGCTCGTTTCCCGTCGAAAGGTCCATGTCAACTTTACTCCTATAAAAAACAGGAGATGAACTGAAGCCGCCGTAAACATTTACTTGAGAGTAATATTGCGAAGATTTCCATTCTTTCCCTGCAGTATATCGAACCTTCACTTTCCTTACAGGTAATTGAGGGATTTCTGCGAAAAACCCATCACTGATATAACAGCTTCTGATAAAATGATCTTTTTCAAAGAGACAAATGACCAGGTCATTTCCACTCTGGTTTTTAATGATCAGGCTGACCGAGTCTTGCGTGTTGTAATGTTGTGTACCGAAATGATCCAGATAAGGCGAATCTCCCATTTTCATTGTTGGATCGTTTGACACAACGCTATTGTTCACTGATTTCACGGGAATTGGTTTAGAACCGGTGGCAAGATTTACAATAAGCAGAAAAAGTGCAACTGCGATCGGGGTCGCGAATAGAATGTATTTGTATTCGTTGTAGTTCTGTTTTATTTCTTTTGGATCAACTTTTGGGATTGGATTTGTTTTGGCGTATTTTTTTATATGCTCATCATAGTATCTTCTCCTCGCCATTTCCTTTTCTTCAAAGGACCAGGTTTTTGTTCCATTCTTGTTTCTTGAGGGTTTTGAATTTGCATTACGATGATACTTTAACTTCAGATCATATGCTCTTTTCAAAGAGGGATTGCTCAACACCTCGTATGCTTTCAAGATCCTTCTGAATTGTTCTTGTCCTGCAGGATTTTTATCCGGATGATAGATCTTTGCTAACCTGCGAAATGCAGCTTTAATGTCGTTTGTTCCGGCAGATTCTGTAATTCCCAGTATTTCGTAATAGTTCACCAAACTTATAAACGAATGCAGACATTCTTAGGCTCTGTAAAGAATTCGATGGCTTCAAATCCTCCTTCTCTTCCAACTCCACTTGCTTTCACGCCACCAAAGGGTGTACGAAGATCTCTTAAAAGCCAGCAATTGATCCACACAATACCTGCATGTATCTTATTCGCAATATTATGGGCACGTGTCAGATTCTCTGTCCACACAACACTTGCTAAACCGTAAACAGTAGAATTTGCCATTAAGAGTGCCTCTTCTTCTGTATCAAAAGGTGTGATGGTAACAACAGGACCAAAAATCTCTTCCTGATTTGTTCTGCAATTGTAATCCAATCCTTCGATAATAGTTGGTTCAATGTAATACCCTTCACTCAATTCACCTCCGGGATTAAATAGTTTCCCTCCACACAATACTTTCCCGCCTTCCGTTTTTGAAAGTTCAATATAACTAAGGATCTTGTCTCTATGTTGCTTAGAAACGATTGCACCTACTTTTGTTTTTTCATTCAGAGGATCTCCAACACTAAGTTCTTTTGTTTTTGCAACAAAATCATTCTTGAATTGATCATAGATCTTTCTTTCAACGAAGATCCTAGATCCACATAAACAGATCTGACCTTGATTACTGAAAGAAGAGAGTAAGGTAGTGCTGAGCATTTTTTCATAATTGCAATCTGCAAAAATGATATTCGGATTTTTACCACCCAATTCAAGCGACATTTTTTTGAACATAGGGGCAGCAATGGAAGCGATCTGTTTTCCTGTTGCTGTACCTCCTGTAAAAGAAATAAGCGGAATATCTTTATGCGAAACAATAGCGTTACCAACTTTAGCTCCAAGACCATGTACAATATTCAAAACTCCTGCCGGCAATCCAGCTTCAATGCAAATTTCTGAAAGTAAGTAAGCTGTCATTGGAGTCACTTCGCTTGGCTTTGCCACTACAGTAGAACCGGCAGCAAGAGCAGGGGCAATCTTCCAGCTGAAAAGATAAAGTGGTAAATTCCAGGGGGAGATACAACCTGCCACACCAACTGCTTGTTTTAAGGTGTAATTGATGGCCGTGTCTTCCATGCTATGTGAATGGGAAGCAAAGTGAAGTATTCCGGTCCCGTAAAAATGAAAATTTGCTGCCGCTCTGGGAATATCAACCGATTTGGCAAGTTTTAATGGTTTGCCATTATCGATGCTTTCCGCGAGTGCCAGTTTGTCGAGATGTTTTTCGATCAGTGAAGCGATCTTGAGTAAATAATAGGATCGTTTTTCTTTGGGTGTATTACTCCAGAATGGAAATGCATTTTTAGCAGCAGTGCAAGCGAGCTCTACATCTTTTTCATCGCTATCAGGTATCAGTGAATAAACTTTTCCAGTGGAAGGATTGTAGTTATCAAGATAGGTTTTGGAAACAGGTTCGCAAAGCTGCCCGTTAATATAATTTTTGATCTGCTGCATAGTAAAAAATAGCAGCATAAAGATACGAAATTAAAGGAGTTAAAGGTCTCAATGGAATCAATAAAACATAGGTGACATTTAAATTTAACGATTGTTTTTACCGATCATAAATCATTTTACCAAATGGAAGATCGATTTCACATCTGCTCTGTAGGATCTGAGTTTTAAAATAATGGAAATGGCTTCTATCTGTGATAAAATTCCCCAAATGAATGCCATGTTAAATACTATGCGACCATCATTTCCTCCACATAAATTAAGTACGGTAATTGTAAGCAAGGCAGCCCAGACTTTTGCAGAATAAGTGTGCAGTGCCAGACTTTTTTTGAATTTATTGTATCCGATAAAAAGGACAAGGATCTCAATTGTTATAAGTGTAAAGATCTGAACAACGTGCGCCTTGATGAATTCAGGAAACACTGCCATAACAAGAACCAAAACGGAGAACCAGAAAAAAGTATCGATCTTACTGTCGAGTTGTCTTAATGAAACAGAATACAATTTGAATCTTTTAGCCAGTGCACTATCAAAAGTTTCCGTTAAAAGGGCCATCACTAAAATCACACTAATGGTGATAGAATTCTGCATAGGCTCAATGATGGTCATAAGCAGAATTAGTAAAGTTAATGCGAGCCTTGAATAGCTGAGTACATAAGGTAATTTGCTGAGGGTAGTTTGAATTGTTTTCATAGTTGTTGTTTTATGAAACAAAAGTATTCCCGATGCAGCTGGAAAACTTACGGATTTAAGGACCGTTTCCTATCGTATTGGCAGATTTCCTTAACCCGAAATGGGACAGAAGCAGGAACGATACGATTTTGCATTTTTTGCAAATGCTGAAAGGCCATTGGTACATTTTGCAAGGAGCAAGATGCCATGAATGGAATAAAATACTAAAGAAAAGGGGAAAAAAAGAGAAAAAAGCACACTCAGGCCCATTCCCATGCCGTTCGGTAGGCGCCGTGCTTTTCGCAATATTCCAGAAACTCTTTATAGAATGCATGTGCACCAATAGTAGAACTATCTCCAATAATGACCAGTTTCTTTTTTGCTCTGGTGATGGCAACATTGATCCTGCGAAGGTCACCCAAAAATCCGATCTCCTGATTCTCATTGCTTCTCACAAGGCTGATGTAAATGACATCTCGCTCTTCTCCCTGAAATCCATCGATCGTTTTAATATCAAGCGAAGCTAATTTTTCTGTATTCAATGTGTAAGCCGACTGATTATCCTTGAGCCATTCAATTTGTTCTTTATAGGGAGCAATGATCCCAATATCTATTGCAGGTAAATTCTCAAATGCAAGGTAATCGGTGAGTAATTGTTGTAAATGAAGAAAAACCAATTCTCCTTCTTTCGGGTTGGAATAACTTAAAGTTTCCGGATTCTGGATCTCATCATAGCTGCAACCTGATGTATCGATGAATTCCAGACTTTTACTTAATAAACTTTCTTCGTCGTTCACTAAACGATTTTCCTGAACACTTTCATCTGCTGTTAATTCTCCCTTGTAAAAGTAGGCATTGCTGAATCCCATGATCGCATTGCTCATTCGGTATTGTCTGTTGAGTAATACAACAGCTTCTTTCAGTTGAATACATCTGTCCAGCATGGTTTCTCCCAATCCTCTTCTCTTTGCTTCAATGCTCTTTACAACAGGAGGTAACTGAAAGTGATCTCCACTTAAAATGATCCGCTTACATTTAACCAAAGGAATCCAGATCATGGGTTCCAATGCCTGTGAAGCTTCGTCAAAAAAAAGTGTCTGGAATGTTTTGCGCATCATGCCTTTGTTGTTGCTTCCAACCGGTGTACAGCAGATCACCTGAGCTGTACGAAATAATTCGTCTGTAAGATGATCCTCCAGTTGTCTTGCTTCTTTCAGGCAGGTTCTTGCCTCTGTATAATAGGCAGTTCTTTGTTTTGCTTCTTCTTTTCCGAATACCCTTTTGTATTTTCCTGCCATGCGAAAATATTCTTCTGCATTCCTTCTTAGATTTTTGATGTCTTTATAAAATGGAGATGCAGCTATCTTTCCATCAATGCCACAGCTGAGCAATTCTTCAGAGATCCGCGCAGGATGACCAAGGCGAAGAACATTCACGCCCGATTCATGCAGTTTTTCAGTGATGATATCAATAGCTGCATTGGTGGGAGCACACACCAGGATCTGATTTTCAGTTTGTAATGTGAGTCGAATGGCCTCAATTAAACTGGTTGTTTTTCCGGTGCCGGGAGGACCATGGATCACACCGATATCATTTACCGAAAGAACATGACGTACAGCTTTATTTTGGGAAAGATTTAATTTCGGGATCAGGATCTCTTCCTTTATTTTCGAAAAAGAAAGGGCTTCAGTTCCTTCGATCATTTCCCTTAATTCTGCTACTCTGTTGTTTCTTGCATGAATGACCACGTCAAGTGCATTCTGCATTTCGTTGTAACTGTTATCGTCAAATTGAATATTCAAACCAAGTTTTCCTTCATAACACCAGTCAGGCAATTCATCATAAGGTACAATGATCTTGAGGGAATTCCTGGATGCCATTTTGATCGTTGCATTCAGTTCAAATTTTTCCTCCGAGTGATTGCTGAAGAGACTTACATTTTTACCACTGTTGAATTGGTGGGGTGTATCGAGGAAAGAAGTTCTTTCCACTTCTAAATGAAGATATTCGCCTGCTCCCAGTTCCTCATTGGTGATCTTGACCGGATACCAGGTCAATCCGTTCTTTCTTCGCTGATCAATGCCTGCTCTCAGGAATTGTTCCTGATACAATTTGAAATCCTCATCTCTTTCGATCTTCAGGACCTCTTTTAGTTTTTTCAGCCGCAGAATGGCTGGTGAATCAGACATCAGTTGGAACTTTTCATTTTTAGTTCTTCACGTAACTGAGAACTTGTTTTGGTAGAACCATCGTGACTCCAGCCGGGTGGGCCGAAAACATACATGAACTTATCTTTGATGGAATTTACTTTTCTTAGATCTTTGAAAATATTGGTCCACTCATGAAAGACCATGCTAATGGGATTGTAATTTTTTAGGTTGGTGGTCAAGCCAAACTTTACCGGATCACTCTTTTCTTCTTCCTGGAAGGTTCCGAAAAGTTTATCCCAAATGATCAGCATCATTCCCATGTTTTTGTCTAGATAACGAACATTACTACCATGATGTACGCGATGATGGGAGGGAGTGACAAGAAAATATTCCAGGAATCCCAGTTTATCGATGGTTTGTGTATGAACTAGTATTCCGAAGATCTGCGTAGCGCTGTAGGCAAACATGATATCAAGACCATTAAAACCACAAATAGAAAGTGGAATAAAATAAATGAAACGATAAAGTGGCTGAAAAACAGAAGACCTGAAGCCTACTGTAAGATTGAATTCTTCACTGCTGTGATGCGTCACATGAACTGCCCAGAAAAAACGACAGAAATGATCGACCCTGTGTAACCAGTAATACATGAAGTCTTCAAAAAGTATGAGTGTGATCCAATACAAAACCCCATGCTCTTTCCATTCAAAGAAAGCGTACTGAAGAAAAAAAGCAAGAATCATCAAACAAAGTGCTCTAACCAAAATATCAAGTCCCATGTTTAGAACGGTGAGATAGATATTGGACAGTAAACCTTTAGTGGAGTAGAGGTGCTTGTGTTTGAAATAGGAATAAAGCATTTCTGCACCTATGACGATTGCATATATAGGTACCGAGATCAATACGAGAAGTGTTTCCCTGAACTCATTCATCTTGCAAATTTAACAGAACTTAGGTTATATTGACATTGTATATGAGTAAAATCAGAGAGAATAGCCAACGAATGTTTTACCTTTGTTCAAATTAAGTATGCGCCTTTTTTTATCCCTATTTTCGTTAGCGGGACTGTGTTTATTTTTCTTATCCTGTCGTCGGGATGTTTATTCTCCTGATGCCTGTTATAATCAAACGATCAAACCCTTGATCACTTCAAATTGCACGCGTTCTGGCTGTCACAACTCAAAAGATCAGCGTGCAGGACTTGATCTGTCTACCTATTCAGGATTAATGAAAATTGTAAAGCCGGGCAGTCCTTTACGTAGCGAATTATACAAGGTGGTACGCGCAAAAGGCGAATCAAGAATGCCACCAGATCATAGTTTAAGCAGGGATGAAATTGCTGTTATCAAAAGCTGGATCTCATTCGGTGCTCGGGAAAATGATTGTGCAGGAAAGACCTGTGATTCTGTAAATGTTTCCTATAGTAAGCAGGTTTCTGAAATTCTTTCAAAGAATTGTCTGGGTTGTCACAATTCAGGTGTTATTGTTTTAAATAACTATGTGGACGTGAAGAACAAAGTTAGTTCCGGGGCATTACTTGGTTCTATAAAACAACTAGGTGGATTCAGGTCAATGCCTGAAGGTTATAAATTAAGTGATTGCGATATAAGGATCATTGAGCTTTGGATAAATGCAGGAGCTCCGAATAATTAATGACTAATTGCAATATTAGTCTCTTTTACCCAAATCCCACGTGGCTTGGTCGATCCATTCAGGTTTAGTGCATTCAGTTGCATCGACAATAAGCGAAGGCGTTTTTTCTCCACACGATTTTGCACAAATGTGATACATTATCCCGTAGAAATAGCTCTCATTTCCTATCCATTTATTCTCTTTAAAAATCTTATAGGCTTTTTTGTATTTTTTCTTTTTAAAATAAATACAAGCATCCATTAACTCTCGTGTGTCTTTTTCGGTACCCAGACTATATGATTTACTACCTCTTATTTTCACTACATTACCCCTTTGTTTAAATTCTATTTCAGCGAGTTCATCTTGTCCATCTAGGATCAACATTGAGCAGTATGTGGCGAGAGAATTCCATTCGGGATATGCATTGAAATAGGTAATGGAGGCTTCTGCCGCAAATGCAAACTTGGCATGGAATGGTAGATTATGCATGGCATTGATTGGGTATGTAAGAGAAAGCTCTTTGCTATGATTTTGGTAGTAAGG
>DAORJH010000002.1:0-23290 GCA_035438925.1 Bacteroidia bacterium
AGAACTGAAGTGCATCCACCATACGTAATGCCTCATCCACGTTTCTTCCCAATGGGAAATCATTGATCAACATGTGTCTTACAATTCCTTTTTTATCGATAAGGTAAAGTCCTCTAAATGCGATCATAGGACCGGTTGCGATCAGATCACCCTCTTCATTTACATCGTAATCACCAAATAAAGTACCATAAGAAAGAGAAATGGTTTTAGTAGTATCAGCCACAATAGGATAAGTTATCCCTTTGATACCTCCAGCTTTTTTCTCCATTTGAAGCCAACCCCAGTGACTTTGTTCTGTATCGGTGCTGCAACCTACAACGGCTACGCCACGACTTTCAAACTCCTTCAGTTTTTCCTGAAATGCATGCAATTCTGTAGGGCATACAAAAGTAAAATCCTTAGGGTAAAAGAAGAAGATCACATGGTTCTTCCCTACATACTGATCCAAAGAAAAGTCATTCACGATTTCACCACCGTTTACCACAGCTTTTGCCTTGAATGAAGGCGCTTTTTTTCCAACTATACTGCTCATATTTTTTGTTTTTAATTTTTAGTTTGTGTAAAAATAATCATTCCTTTTATAATCTGAATAGCTTATCATTGTATTACTTAAAAATGCTTAACAAAAATTAATATTGATATGAAAACAGGAGAAAAAGCCCCGGATTTTAAATTGTTTAATACACAGAAGAAGGAAGTATCTCTTTCTGATCTCAGAGGGAAAAATGTTCTTTTACTCTTCTATCCCTTTGCCTTCTCCGGAACCTGCACAACGGAACTATGTAGTATACGCGATAGTTTTTCGATCTATAATTCAGCTAATGCTGAGGTTTTTGGCATCTCCTGCGATTCCGTATTCACGCAGATCCGTTTCAAAGATGAACAAAAGTTAAATTTCGAGTTATTAAGCGATTGGAATAAAGAAGCTTCAAGATCTTATGGCTCTTTGTATGATTCATTCGTATTCGGCACAAAAGGTGTTTCGAAGCGTTCCGCTTTCGTCATAGACAAAGAGGGAATCATTCGCTATGCAGAAGTGCTCGAAACGGCAGGTGATCAGCCCAATTACAAGGCAATTCAGGACTGTCTGGCCTCTTTGAAATAGTAATTCTGCATCAACCTTTTATTAGCAGGTGCTAAAAAAGTATTTCAATAAAAATGTAATTGAAGCCGGTTGTGATGAGGCCGGAAGGGGATGTCTTGCTGGTCCGGTTTACGCTGCAGCGGTCATTCTGCCTAAAGATTTTAGGAATAAATTACTCAATGACAGCAAGCAGTTGAGCGATACACAACGTTATGAATTAAGACCTGTGATCGAGCAAGAAGCTCTTGCCTGGGCAGTTGGAATTGTTGATCATAAGGAGATCGATGAGATCAATATCCTCAATGCATCTTTTCTGGCAATGCACAGAGCCCTGGATCAACTCAAACTGACCCCTGAACTTTTGCTTATTGACGGAAACCGATTCAATCATTATAAAAAGATCGCACATCAATGCATCATAGAAGGGGATGCAAAGTACATGAGTATTGCCGCAGCCAGTATTCTTGCCAAGACCTATCGAGACGATCATATGATGAAAATGGCAAAGAAATTCCCGTATTACGGATGGGAGACCAATATGGGCTACGCGACCAAGAAACACAGAAATGCCATCAAAGAGCATGGTCCCTCTGAGATCCATCGCATGAGCTTCCGGCTTTTACCTTCTCAGCTCAATCTGGAGTTTTAAACACTGTATTCTAAATAACTCTGTTTCCTTCTTTCATTTCCACAGGACTCCTTTTCTACTTTTACGGTAGTGAGTCGATCTTCTAAAATAATTTTTATTCTGTTCGTAGTGCTTAGTCTTGTTCTTGGCTCTATCGGTTATTTCCGATTGAAAACGAACAGACAGCCTTCTGTGAAGGTGATCGAATTGCTTCCCGATCAATGCGATCTTCTGCTGATCGCAGATAATTATTTTGAATTTTCCAATGCACTGCAAAACCAGAATTTACTATGGCAAGAGGTCAAGAATATGAAAGGCCTGAGTAGGGCAGCATCCTTTATGAATTATTTCGATTCTCTTTTGGTGAACGAAACTTTACTGACAGAAACAATAGGAAAAGAACCAGTTTATTGCGCAACTTATTCGGATGCTTTTATCATTTCAATGAATTTAAAGGAATTGTCGGATGAAAAGGACATGAAAGAAATTCTGGAACGTTTTCAGCAGTCGCTTTCCACTCAGAAATTATTTGCCGATGTTCAAATGGGTGTGATCGGGATCTCTGATTCTAAGTTGAAACTTGAAGCTTTATTCGATAAAAAGAAACCTTCTATAGCTGATAACAAGGATTTTTCAGGTTTGAGTAATAGCGTGAAGTATCCCGGTTTGAGTATTTACTTCAATTTAAAAAGTGAAATGCCATTGCAACATTCATTTTTCGGTGTGAGTTTGAAGCCTGATAAGATCGTTTTGAATGGTGTAAAGAATGAAGACAGTACGGAATACAAAGCCAATATGAACGGAAGCACCTTTGCTTCGACCGATTTCATTAAGAATATTCCATTACTCTGCAATGCTTTCGATCTGTATGCAATCGATCCTTCTGAAAATTATTTTGAAGGAGTAATTGGGAGCTGGTGGCAAAGCGTAAACGATTCTGCTTTGTTCGATGCAAAGAGACAATTTTTCAATGCATTGAACGGCATGGCTGCCAATGTCGTGATGCCTTCCGGAAAAAATGCATTCGTCATAGGAGTGAACGATTTGAACCTTATCAAAGAAATTCTGCCATTTATGTGTGATACGGTCGGAAACACAGACGGTATTTTTGCCCTGAGAGAAAATGGTCTTAACTTTTCAACTTCCACTTTCCCAAAACAGAAGATCGGCGAACTTTCTTTTCTGCAAATATTCGAGGACAGAATTGTCTTGAGTGAGAATGCGAATGATGCCCTCATCTTTCGTAATGCAGCAGCCAATTCAAGTTCCATATTGAACAACGAACGATTCAGGAATTATGCCGCCAAAAACTTTAATATTGAATTTCATCTACTCAGCTATCGTTCTGTGAATTCCTGCAGCAGGGAACAGTTACCGTTTCGGGAATTTATCAGTGATAAGGATAGAGAATACCTGAAGAATGCAGGGCATTATTCAATGCTGGCATGTAAGTCGAAGTCAAAGATCAATTTCCGTATCAGCATCAATTATCTGCAGGAGAATGTAAGCGATGAACCGAATGTTCTGTGGACAATGAATACCGACAGCACGATCAGATCGAAATGTTATTCGTTCAGGAATCACACAACAAAAGAACAAGAGATCTTGGTTCAGGCCGGAGATGAACTTCATTTGCTGAGTGCAACCGGAAAGATCATCTGGAAGAAAAAGTTGAATGAGTCTGTTCAATCGGAAATATTTACGGTAGATGTTTTCAATAATGGAAAATTGCAGCTATTGTTCAATAGCAGAAATTACCTTCATTTGATCGACAGAAATGGCAATTATGTTCCTCCTTATCCGGTTAAACTCCCCTCAAGAGCTACCAATAAACTGTGTGTATTTGATTATGAAAACAAGAACGACTTACGTCTGATGATCGCTTGCGCAGATAAAAAGATCTACAATTATACAGTAAGAGGAGAAAAGAATGACGGGTTCAAGCCATTGTCCTTAAAAGCAAATGTAGAATTACCAATTGCCTATTGTAAAGTAGGATTAAGTGATTATCTGATCACTGCAGATGTAGAAGGACAGCTATATGCTTTCAGCAGAAAAGGGGAGGGTAGAATAGATTTCAGGAATAAACTCACAGCACCGGCAGTAAGCTTTACTGTCCTAACGGGTAATACACTTGCCAATACAAAAGTTGTTTATTACGATGAGCAAGAACATGTCATCAATCGAATTTCATTATCGGATGTAAAGGAAATTTCGGAGATCAAGCGTGCTGAAGGCAAGCAGGTATTTTCCTTTTACGATACAGATAGAAATACCTTGCCTGATCTAATTATAGGAAGTAAAGATCGGATCAATATACTTGAATTGAACGGAAGCGCTTCTCCTTCTATTGATCTTCCCATGGAGTTGAGTCCAGGTGATGTGAGAAGCTGCAGTATCGGACCCAATACCTATATCTGCTTTTATTCCCAGGAAAATGCAACAACATTAGTTTACCATTTGGAAACAGGCGTTTTCAAGAAATTCGCATCTACTGAGATCCTTCAGGTCTGTGAGCTTTTCAATGACGGTAAAGCTTATGCGCTTATCGCCAATAAGAATGAACTGAAGTGCGTAAAACTATAGGTATTCAAATGTGCCGTGAGGTGATTTGATCGTGACCTTTTTCCCTTTTCCTTTTTCCACTCTACCGATGATCTTGGCATCAACATTAAAGGACTTTGAGATCGCGATGATATCAGCAGCGTATTTTTCAGAGGTATAGATCTCCATTCGGTGACCCATGTTGAATACCTGATACATTTCCCTAAAATCGGTTCTGCTTTCTTTTTGAATCACTTTGAACAAAGGAGGAATTCCGAACAGATCATCTTTTATAACATTAAGCCCGTTGTTTAGAAAATGCAAGACCTTCGTTTGCGCACCCCCACTGCAATGTACAATTCCGTTAATGTTCTTTCTGTGTTCTGCGATCACTTTCTGAATGATAGGCGCATAAGTACGAGTAGGCGAGAGCACCAGTTTTCCCATGGTGACATCCTTGTGGTGTTTTTTATTTCCACTCATGTAATCCACCTGTATCTGATCGGTGAGGCCCATGCTTCCTGTATAAACAACACTTTCCGGAAGTGATTTGTCGTAACTCTCCGGGTATTTTTTTGCGATCTTCTTTGAGAAAACATCATGACGTGCGCTGGTCAGGCCATTGCTTCCCATTCCTCCATTGTATTCTTTCTCGTAATTTGCTTTTCCGCAGCTGGAAAGACCAATGATCACATTTCCTGCTTTAATATTTTCGTTTGAGATCACTTCCTTTCGTTTCATTCTGCACATCACTGTGCTATCTACGATGATCGTTCTAACTAAATCGCCAACATCAGCTGTTTCGCCACCCGTGGATGAAATGGAAATACCATTGTCACGGAGGCTTTGCAGAACTTCTTCAGTACCGTGAATGATCGCTTTGATCACTTCTCCCGGTATGAGTTTTTTGTTTCTTCCTATTGTGGAAGAAAGCAGAATATTTTTTGTGGCTCCAACACAGATCAGATCATCTACATTCATGATCACTGCGTCTTGTGCAATCCCCTTCCAAACACTGAGGTCACCTGTCTCTTTCCAGTAAATATAAGCGAGAGAGGATTTTGTTCCTGCACCATCTGCGTGCATGACAAGACAATGCTCTTTGCTGCCACTCAGCACGTCGGGAACAATTTTGCAGAAGGCTTTAGGAAACAATCCTTTATCCAGTTTGGAGATGGCATTGTGCACATCTTCTTTAGCGGCTGAAACACCTCGCTGATCGTATCTATTTTCACTCATAGTAAAGCAAAAGTAAAATTTATTTAATAGGACATTCTTCTTACTTTTACATTCGTTTTGAACAGAAAGATCAAAATATCCATTGTTAATTATACCAATACCCTTCCATTTCGATGGGCATTGAAAAAGAGTGAACTCATCGACAAGATCGATCTGCAGGAAGATATTCCCAGTATCTGTGCTCAGAAGCTCAAATACCGTCAAGTAGATCTTGCCCTGGTGCCGGTTGCGCTACTCAATGAGTTAGAGGAATATCATTTGATCTCTGATTTCTGTATTGGCACGAATGGTATTGTGGATAGCGTGAAACTTTACAGCAATGTCCCTTTAGATGAAATCCGAACGATCCACCTCGATTATCAATCACGAACATCTATTCTATTGACAAGGATCTTGTGCAGAGATAAATGGAAGGTAGCACCTCAGTTTGTGGATGCAAAACCGGGATATGAGCAGACACTGGAAAATTTTAGTGCGAATGTTGTGATCGGTGACCGTACCTTTTCCTTGAATGGTAAGTACAAATACGAATTCGATCTTGGAGAAGAGTGGAAGAAAATGACAGGATTGCCATTTGTCTTTGCTGCATGGGTGAGTTATCAAAAGCTGGATCCTGTTTTTATTATTGAATTCAATTCTGTATTGAAGAAAGGAGTGAACAATATTGAACAAGCAATGAAAGAATTAAAGAATACGAATGGTTTGTCGGATGAGCTTGTGTTGAATTATCTGACAAACAACATCAGTTATAATTTTGATGAGAGCAAACAGAAAGCACTAAAGCTTTTTCTGGAATTGTCTAAATAGAATTGTATTTTTTTCCGACAATGACTTTAAGAGAAGCCGGTACGCATTTAAAAGTCACATTCTTTTCCGCCAAGGCCGGTTCCCCATCAAAGTGTATGACATCTTTCTCTCCTCTTTCAATTGTCAACTCACTGCAAGTAATGGTTTCGATCAATTTACTTTTATCGGCTTTCTTTCGAAGTATCTTTGTAAGCAAACCGATCACTTCATAGAATTTAAAGGGTCTAAGTATGCTTACATGAAATATCGCATCATTCATTTTAGCACCAGGAGCAATATAGAAATCGTTTCCGTATTGACCGGCGTTGGCTACAGTGATAAAAAAAGCTTTGCGTTCAATTTCTTTTCCATTGAACTTTAGTTTGTACTTTTTTGATCTGTACTTGAACAGTTCGCTGACAGTTATTTTGACATAGCTTTTTAGTCCACGTTTTACCGAAGTGGCAAAGAGATTTCCGATATGCGCATCAAATCCAACTCCACTTGTACAAAAGAAGGGAATGCCATTTACGTTTCCACTGTCAATTGTTTCAGTTTTACCTTCTGCGATCTGTTTGATCACTTCTTCAACTTCCATCGATAGTCCCAGTGTTCTGGCCAGTCCATTTCCGGATCCGGCAGGAACAATTCCTAAACAAATATTGGTTCCCAATATACTTTTTGCTACTTGATTTACAGTTCCATCACCGCCTACGGCAATGGCATCGGTGTAGTCTTGTGAACGTAAAATGTCCAGCACTTCTTTAAAATGATCTTTGTCTTTCCAAATGACAATTTGGTAATAGATGTTTTCCGGAAATACTTTTCGTATGGTGTCAATGATTCTTTCCGATATTTTTTTACCGGCATTTGGATTTACAATAAAGAGGAGCTTTCTCGGCATCATTCCCGAATTTAGATATTTTCTTTAATTAATGGAAGAATTTTACCAGGTGGTTATTCGTAATATTACCACAAGTATTTTTAAAATAGAAATGCGGTAGGATTTGATTGTACTCATATACTAATTATTTCATTGTAGATTCTTTCTTTGGCCTGGAGCACCCAACTTTTGAAGTACTTGTTGTTCTCATTGGTATATTTAGTGATATTGACCAATTTATTCAGATTGAATCTCACATCAAATACACCAGCTCCCGCTTTGTAGGCATCTCTTGAGTTACAGAATTGTTCAAAATGCCCTTCGACGGGTACCATTAATACAGGTTTATCTAAATACATGGCCTCACAAACACTTTCAAATCCGGCAGAACTTGCCAGTCCCTTGGCATGACTCATTTTTTCGAGGAATAGTTTGTCATTGATCGCATGCAGATGCAAAAGTTCGCTTCTGTAATCAAATTGTTTCATTAATAGTTCCGGCTTGTCAGTAAAGCAATGAAGTTCGATTGTTGGATTTAGTCTATGCCATTCTATGATCTCAGCATAATAGCCATTATTAACTAAATAGACGAGGTAGTAATTTTCGTTTGTCGGAGTGAGGTCGAATATTTCTTTGCGAAGCAATGGAGGTACAATTTGAACATCATCACAACGGGTATGAATTTTGTAAAAGGACAAGGCAATGTTTTTTGTAGATCCTTTTGAAGTTAAACGTGTATATAATTTGATCGCAGCTTTGTCCAACAGATAACCATCCGGAAATTCAAAGTCGGGATGGAAATAAATGTACTGATGGGCAATACATACCATTTTGGTTTTTGGTTTATAGAACCGGAAATACAATCCTATAAGTAGATCGAAAAAATTAATGATTACATCGGGTTCATGTTCTTTTATCAATTCATCGATCACGCGCATACTTCTTCTGAAATCTCCGATCTTTCCCAGATTATAAGTAATTGTTTTGAAAATGTTTATCGACTTATTTTCTTTATCACTCACAAAATTCGGACTGATCATTGTATAAACAGGACAATTTAATTTCTCAAAGAAGAAGTTCGGGATCTCCCGAGTACCACCAGAGCCTATAACGACTGCACATATCGTATTACCCCGTTCAATCAAAAGGTCATACATGGATAAAGCCTGTGTCATGTGTCCTCGACCTTCCCCTTGAACCACCAATAAGTATTTCTTTTTCGTTTCCATTTACAATAATTCTTTTAGTAGTATATCAGCAATGATTTTATCTTCTGGATTTGAGTGATAATCTTTTTCGGTTTCGGCTTCATACAGGCCCTGTGCCCAATCTGTATAATGAATGATCTTCCAGGTGCCATCTGTCTCTTCCACCAAAGCCGTTAAACTTTCTACCCAATCACCGGAGTTCATATACTCAATTCCCTCAATAGATTTTATTGTAGGCTGGTGAATATGACCACAAATGATGCCGCCGCATTTTTTGGATCTGGCAACTTTAACCAGTTGATTCTCGTATCCATTCACAAAGTTGACAGCCGTTTTTACCTTTGCTTTTATGGCTTGCGACATTGAAAAGTAAGGGAGTCCTTTTTTTGAACGGTAATTGTTGTAATGTCGGTTAAGCCAAAGAAGAAAAGTATATCCCGTGTCACCTAGTTTGGCAAGCCATGAGAACTTGGTGGTAATGCTGTCAAAAATATCTCCATGTATTACATAGTATTTATTCTTCACCCCATAATGAATATGTTGTCTTTTGATCTTGAAATTGCTGAACGAAAAAGGCATCATCTCATCCAGGAAATCATCGTGATTTCCTCTCAAGTAAATTATTTCCTGACATTTGCCTTTTGTAACAAGTGAAATGATATGCTTGATAAAATTACTGTGTTGTTTTTTCCACTTACCATTTTTTTTGAGTTGCCAACCATCAATGATGTCACCGTTGAGCAGAAGTGTGTCGCATTTGTGGTTTTTTAAAAAGTGAAGAACTTCTTTCGCTTTGCTTGCTTTGATCCCTAAATGGATGTCGGATAGAACAATGGTTTTATAATACTTCTTCATTAAAAAGGTTTTACAAATTTTCTCAATTCATTTAACCTTAAAATGAAGCCTTGATTATAATTGCATTAAAAAACCTGCCGTGTATGCTAACGGCAGGTTAATAAAATTTGATTTGGGGATGCTTTGATCTAGTCTTTAATTAACTTTGAAACTACATTAGATTTACTATTGTAGATCTTTACATAATAGATTCCGGCTGCAAATCCTGTTGTTGCAATATTTTCTCCACTGAGGTATTTTTCATTTTTGTAAACTACTGAACCGGTAATTGAAATGATCTCAACTGCTAGTGTACTTTTTAGTTCCGATTGGATCACAAATTCATTTTCGGTTGGATTCGGATAAACAACAAACTCTGTGATTGTATTTGCTGGATCCAGATTTGTACATGGAGATACGATTAGAGAAACGGTGCTGTTAGTAGAACAACTATTCGTATTGGTTCCTGTTAAAGTATAAGTTGTGGTGATAGTTGGATTCACAGCAATTGTATTTGTACTTCCACCGGTGTTCCATGAATAGGTAGAATTGGCTCCACTTCCTGTTAGTGTTGCTGTTTCACCTACGCAGATCAAGCTAGGAGAAGCAATGATAGTAAGTGTTGGACTTGGAATAAGTTGAATGTATCTTGATAAAGCGCTGGCTGAGCAATTTGAACCTGGACCTGTTATGACTACATTGAATGTACCTGTTGATGTAGCAGTCCATGAGTTGCTTGTTGCACCAGGGATCAATGTTCCGAGATTGTACCATTGATAACTTGTACCTGTCGCGCTTGGTACGGATAGAACCGGACCGTTATTAGAACAAGCTGTTGTATTTCCACTTACTGAAACTGAACTTGCAATTGGTGTTGCACAACCTGGGATTCCCCAGATACTTAATGAACTACTGATCTCATTTGCTGCAATAACTATATGTTGTCCATTTGGACTTTGAGATTGGGGAATGAAAATGATCCCTTCTGCACCACGATCAGGAGTACCTGTTAGTGGATTGCAATTATTGACATACGTAACAAATGTAGGTGTGTTCGGATTGGTTATGTCATAAACCATCACTCCTCCAATTCTTTCTAAGGCAATAAAAGCATACGTGCTTGAACCAATTTTCCCCAATGCCACTCCTTCCGGTTCAGGACCCTTATCATCACTACGGTCTTTACGCGTTGGAACCCCTAATGAATTACTAGCATTGAACATCACAGAGAAAGAGTTGGCAGATGTTATTTGTTCAAGATCATCTTTGCTGTCATACACTTGAACACCCGTTGCGGCATTCCAAATGGAGAAGGATCTGCTGCCATAAGAAAAAATTGTATCTAAATCACCATCATTATTATTATCGCCACTTGCACGGGTGATATTCAACCTGCCTGTCAAGTATCCATTTTTAAGTTCAGAGGAATTTGGAAACGCAGTTGGGTCCAATGTAACAGATCCTGCGCTGATCCTTGCTTCTTCAGAGTAGCCGGTATAAGCTCTTGAATCGCCTTCATTTGCAGTAACAATGTACGGGGTTCCACCAACCGTATAAGAAGCAATTGCATCCGGCATGTAAAGGCCTTTGATAGGGAAATTGGAAATATTAATTCCTTTGGTAAGATTAGACGCGTCAAAACCGTTATTTATTAGATTGTGATTCTTACTTCCAAAAGATCTTAATGCGACAATACTGTTGTTTGTCAGGTTGATCTCGGCATACGCGTTGTTCTCCTGTAACGTAACGTAAGCTCTGGAATCATCCGGTGATATTGTAATGTATTCCGGCTCTAAATCTTTTGAAGTGGAAGCGCCGAGCCCATAAATTCGAATGCCCTGAGCATTCAGTGTAGTTTCCTGACCGTTATAAACAGTAAAAGTTACATGAGCCACATTGGTTTGTGTTAGCGCGAGGATACCTCCTGAAATATTGATTATGCTTATCGATCCATCAGGATCAAGTGTATAGGTGGCATTCGGTTCTCCTTCATTAGCTGTCAATACTCTTGTGCCGGCATTATTAAATGTGATCATATCTGGCATCATCCCAACTTTTACCTGATTCAAGTAAAGACCATCTTTATTAAAAAATACAACCTTACCACTGTCTTGTGGATTCGTGCTGTTTTCAATAGCGCAAGCTATGGTGCCATTTTTAACGGCAACAGAATTAATATTTCCATAAGCGGTTAACGAGATGGATGCAATAAGTGATGGTGAAGTGGGGTTAACAAAATTCACAATATCTAATTTGGCTCCAATACTGTTTGCAATGTACAACCTCTGTGAGCCGGGGTCATGCGCTACAATTTCAGCTGAATTTGCGCCGGTAATGGAGTTTGAGAAACTTGAAAGTAAATTCAAAGTTAAAGCGTTGCTGGCAGTAGGAATGATCTTGTCATTATCCTTGATATAGAAATTGCATTGATTAGTACTTCCTATCGTTGCATTTAAGCCATTGAAAAGTCGTAAAATAATGTACTCGTCACTTTCTATGATCGCATCATTGTTGATTAAAATAGTGAAACCGGCTGTGCTATTTACAGGGGCGCCGGCTGCAAAGGTTACTTGATTGGTAGAGAGCGTGTAGTCAGTTGCTGAAGCATTTGATAAGGCAGAAACGGAGATGCTTACCGCACACGATGCCGGACTTGTTGCCGTAAGTTTCACATACATTGTGACAATGGAAGAGGATTCAATTGCTGTAGAATCATTGCTAAAAAATGCCAGTGTTGCTTGGGCCTTTGATTGATGAAGGCCAAAAATAAAGATGAATGCGAAAAAGATCAGACGTAATTTGTTTTTCATATTTTTTTTTTGTAGCAAAGAAACTTAATATGCAGTGGTATGATATTGCCTGTACTTTATGTTAAAGTGATCAAGTAATTCATAACAGGTTACAGGAATGTTATTAAAACTAAATTTGTGTTGATATTAAATTGACTTTTTACATGGCATTACTTTTTAAGAATCTAAAATGCCTTATCTTTGCATCTCAATTCAGTAGTATGAAAAATGTATTAAAAAATCTGGGAATCAACGATGTGAACGAGGGTTGTTCAACTGGAAAAAATTGGTTTTCTTCCGGTGAGCTCATGGAATCTTATAGTCCGGTTGATGGAAAATTGATCGCAAAAGTTAAATCAGCTACAAAGGCGGATTACATTAAAGTGGCTGCAACTGCAGCAACAGCTTTTAAGTATTGGAGAGAAATTCCTGCTCCGAAACGGGGTGAATATGTTCGTCAGTTTGGCGAAAAGCTGAGGGCGAAGAAGTCGGATCTTGGAAAACTGGTTTCTTATGAAATGGGAAAATCCTTACAGGAAGGTTTAGGTGAAGTTCAGGAGATGATCGACATCTGCGATTTTGCTGTAGGTTTATCTCGTCAGTTATATGGTCTGCAAATTCAAAGTGAAAGACCGAATCACAGGATGATGGAACAATGGCATCCATTAGGAATTGTTGGGATCATTTCTGCATTTAATTTTCCTGTAGCCGTATGGTCATGGAACACAGCCTTAGCCTGGATCTGTGGGGACGTGTGTATCTGGAAACCTTCGGAAAAAACGCCCCTATGCTCCATTGCTTGTCAGAATATATGGAATGAAGTAGCAAGTGAGAATAATTTGCCGGAAGGAATTTCCTGTATCCTCAATGGTGATTTCAAGATCGGCGAATTATTGACGGCAGATACAAATGTTCCTTTGATCTCTGCAACAGGCTCTACTCGCATGGGAAGAATTGTTGGAGCAAAAGTTGCTGAACGTTTCGGTAAATCCATTTTGGAATTGGGTGGAAATAATGCCATCATCATTACGGAAAATGCAGATCTTGAAAATACCCTGGTTGGTGCTGTTTTCGGAGCTGTTGGAACAGCAGGACAAAGATGCACGAGCACAAGAAGATTGATCATACATGAAAGCATGTACGAGAAAGCGAAGACCATGTTGTCAAAAGCCTATGCGCAATTAAAAATTGGAGATCCATTGGATGAAAAGAATCATGTTGGACCATTGATCGATAAGGCTGCAGTGGCAGGATATCTTTCAGCTTTAGAAAGAGTGATCGCCGAAGGGGGGAAGATACTTGTGGCAGGAGGAGTACTGGATGGAAATGGATATGAAAGTGGATGTTATGTGAAGCCTGCTATAGCCGAAGCAAAAAATGAAATGGCAATTGTACAGCACGAGACCTTTGCTCCAATTCTTTATATCATGAAGTATAAAACAATTGAAGAAGCCATCGCATTGCAAAACGGAGTTCCACAGGGATTATCAAGTGCGATCATGACCTTGAATATCAGAGAAGCGGAACTATTCATGAGTGCAGCCGGAAGTGATTGCGGAATTGCTAACGTAAATATTGGAACAAGTGGAGCTGAGATCGGTGGAGCTTTCGGAGGAGAAAAGGAAACGGGTGGTGGAAGAGAAAGTGGATCGGATGCATGGAAAGCTTATATGCGCCGACAAACAAATACGGTGAACTGGGGAGCAAAACTTCCACTGGCACAGGGAATCAAATTCGATCTGTAAAAATGAAAGGGGGAAATTTCCCCCCTTTTATTTTTATTGAATATGACAATCTGAATAAAGAGAAGGATTGGAAGATTTAAATCTTTCACAATCTTCTTTCGCATTCTTCTTTGTATCTTTCATGTGATATTCTACGGTGCCGGCATTTGCTGTTTTATGGCATTCACAATGATATTCTTTTTTACAAGCAACAACTCCGAAAACAAGTGCAATTGCACAAACGATAGTAAGGATGTTTTTTTTCATTTTATTTTTTTGGTTAGATTAATTGGATTTAATTGACAAGGGAATTATTAATTTAAAACTGATATCTCTTCCCATATTGAATATTCCACTTCGCCCTGTTCCGTTAACCGGATAATTATCGAAATATTTAAGACGGCTCATATTGCTTTGATACACTTCATCTGTTAGATTATTAGCAGTAACACTGATGCTGAAAAGAACATGATTGGATCTGTTTACGACATCTGTACCCACTCCTGCATCCAATAGAAAGTACGCTGGTGTTTTGGTTTCTGTCCCGAAAGCGGAATAGATCTTATTTTGTTCTGCATAGTATTGGAATCCCACTTTCACGTAGGTATTTTTAAAACAAGCTATTTTCTTTTTTAGGTCAGCTCTTATTTCTGTTACAGTTCTGAACGGTGGTATCAAAGGTAAATAACGTGTACTGTCTGTCACTTTCATTCCATTGCCTCCCAGATTCTGAGCCGAAATGAAAGAAACAGCATTTTCAATGTGCAACCAGTCGAATGGGTGAGGGTGAATGTCAAAGCTAAATTCTACTCCGTATAATTGCGCTTTTGTTTGTTTAAAGCGATAGACCGGAACAAGATCACTTCCTTTTTTAGCCAGTGAATCTCCTCCCAGACTAGAACTTAACTTTTCATTATAGATATAATTGTTGATCAAGTTATTGAAGATATCCAGTTCGCCTGATATGTGTTCCGTCTCAAAAAAGATCCCTAGATCCTGTTGTAAGTTGAATTCCGGGACAAGGCTCTTGTTTCCTAATTGCAGCAAGCCGGTTCCGGTATGTACTCCTTTGGATGCGATCTCTGAAATATTAGGTGCTCTGTACCCCCTAGCTATGTTTGCTTTCAATCCTAGTTTTTCCGAAAAGTTATAGGAAAGACCTATACCTGCGCTTAACCCGCCGAAAGTGGCGCGGTATTCAGGAAATTGCTCTGTGATACTACTATCCTTGTCATTCTTGGATGTAACATAGGAGTGTTCGCTAGCTGAATCTTGTTTTGTATACAAGGCTGCGTTAGAGAAAGATCTTTGATCGGTTCTGATGCCGCCGGTAATATCAAGTTTATCAAATTTCTTCCTTACATACAGGAATGGTCCAACATCGAATAGAGAATAATTCGGGATGATAAATTCGTGTGAATGTTCATTCTTGTTTTGCTGGTAGAATCCATTCACGCCAATGTCAGCATCAATTCCTTTCGTCTCCGGAAAATGAAACTTCACGTCATAGGTCATGGTGTTTAACAACATGTTCAATTCCGAATGATCTAATTCAGTTGCACTGTGAAATTCTTTTCTTCTGCTTTGCTGAACACCGAATTTGCTGACCAGTCTGCTTTTTCCTAAATGAAATCCAGAGGTAGCATAAAGTCGTATATGTTGAATGTGTTGTTGAGATCCTTCCATTTTATACGAATTCATTTCTTCATTTTTCACAGTTGAGAGTACAGTATCTTCCTCATGCAACTGCTTGACAAATTTTCTTGAAGAGGAATCTCTGTCCCCGGTAGGAACCTCCTGTCTGTTGTCATAGTAACTGAGGTTAATGTGGGTGTAGCCCCAGTTCTTGTTGAATCCAGCATAAAGATTCAGATCTGATTCGTCGTATTTTGTTCCATAGACTTTTCCGTCTAGACGGTTCATGTAATTTCCTGCTCTTTTTTTAGACAATTTGCCTCCGTAAATAAATGAGTTTTCACTACCGGCAAAGGAGAAGGAGCCTGCATATTGTTTGTTATTGGTATGATAAGAGCTAAGCAAGGATCCCTTTGTAGTTCCTTCGGGTTGTGGATTTGCAGGTAGGAGATTGACTACACCTGCCATCGCATCGCTGCCGTAGATCAAACTCGCAGGACCTTTCACTACCTCAATTCTATCAATTAAAAACTGATCGATCTCAACACCATGTTCTTCTCCCCATTGTTGTCCTTCTTGTCTCACACCGTCAAATAAAGTGAGTACACGATTCATACCCAATCCCCTGATATAGGGTTTAGCAATATTTGGTCCGGAATTAACTGAACTTAATCCGGGTACTTTATTCAGTGCCTCAATGATGTTGTTGTAAGAATTTTGTTGAAGAACACGATTACTGATATTTGCCATTGGAACCGGACTTGTTTTACCTTCTGTTGCGTGATTGTGACCGGTTACAACGATCTCTTCTTCTTCGAGGATGGATTCCTCCATATCAATATTGAGTAGTGTATTTGAATCGAGTGCAATGGTTTTGACAATTGTTTTGAAGCCAATCAACTTAAATTGTATGAGTGTCTTTATCTTTGGAAGTTTTTCAAATTTGTAATGCCCTTGGGACGAACTGGTGACACCCATTTTCAGATCCGGAAAATAGACGACCACCCCCGGTATTGGTTCTTTGTTTAGTTGATTCCTTATTGTTCCGCTTAATACTGCCTGAGATTGAACAGTGAATTTGATCAGCAAAAGCAATAAGGAGAAATAAATTCTCTTCATTGTAAATTAAAATTAGTGGGTGAATGATGGTGGTTCAGTTAAACCACTTTGTTTTCGTTGAAATTTTAACTCAATGAAGGGGGGCCTCTGGAAGGGAGATTACCTTTATAAGAACAAAGGTCTATAGAAGCAATTATCGAATTCGAAGAAGCAAATATTATTTCTTCATGAGGCTGAAGAAAGGTGAAAGCATTGTTTTCATAAACCGGCGATGTGTAATCGAGGATCTCACAGTGCTGATGTTTGGATTCTAATGTGGTGATTCCATCTGCAGTGACGCATTTTCCGTGCTCGTTATCGTGATGATCTGCAAAATATTCATGAAGACTATGCGTAGGAATAGCCGCCCATACGAAGACCATCAAAAGGACCGAACTAATATATTTCCTCAACAATATGATGCCCAAATTTACGATTTAGAAAGCTGGAAAAAGGGCTTATTTTTTCCTTTTTCTTGTTTTTTCTTCCTGAACAGCTAGTTTTAACACATGTTTCAGGGTTTTGACATCAACATCTTTCATTGGTTCCACATAAAGTACTTTGATCTGTTTTCTGCCTTCTTTTTTAAGTTTTGGATGTACAAGTTTATTTCCATGTACAAAGCCGATGTATAGATGATTTTTTTTATTGATGGAAAGATAGCAACACCAATGTCCATTGTAATAATAGAATGGCGTATTGAATTTGAAATGTTCAGCGAAGCCTTTGTCTGTTTCAAGGATGAATTTCCTTAAGAACAGCAAACAGCTTTGAAATGGTTCAGGTTTAGAATAAAAATAATTCTCTAACGGATCAAGCATTTTCAGTCAATTCTATTTTTCTTTTATCATTTTCCATTTCCCTTTTTTGTTCTTAGCGTAATAGCCTTCTTCTTTTAAGATTTCATAATTATAGAATTTCATGTAGGAAGAGCAGATCTGTCCTTCGTAATGTTTTGTGAAATTCATCACATTATGGTATTTGCATTTTCCGGTTTCGTCATACGTAAAGTCTTCGATTATTTCAGGCCATCCTTTAATATAGTTTTCATGCATACCCACTTTCCCATCCTTACCATAAAATGAAAATTCTCCTTCTAATAAAATAGGCACTCCCTTTTTTATAGGTGCACCTTTGTATTCCATTTTCGTGGAAGTTTTGCGGTAGTGTGTAGCCCGAGGACAAAAAAGTCCGTTCCAGCTATAACCTTTATCGAAATAGTAATAGGAATAAAAACTCGCTTTGTTTTTGTCCTTCACTTCAGTGAGACTATCTGTAAAATACACGAGCCAATACCCCGTTTTATTTTTTTTTGAGTCAAACCGGTTCAATGTGTCGGAATTTACCTGTGCTTTGTTGATTCCGAAAGCACAAATGCAAAAGATCAGAAGAAATCGTTTCATTTAGTAATATAAACTAAAGATACGAAATGAAAACGAAGAAAATGGAGCTAATTCATTGTTTGCCTTCTTGCGGCGAAAAAGGTTCTGATCACCGGAAGTGCTAGAAGGAAAAGGCCGATACTGATTCCGATTCCGGCACCGGCAAATAAATGTAGCCAGTGTTTGATGTGTTCCATGATCTCTCTGAAATTTGAGTTGGATCCTGCTATGGCCTCACGACCTTTTATAAAACCTGCTATGAGCAGTGAAGTCCAAAAGAGGAAAAGCGAGATGTTAAGTATCCAGAAGCCATAATGGATTTGTTTTTTATATTTTTCAGTTATTTCTGTATAATGGATTGAGAAGATGTAGTAAACGGATGCAAAGAGGATCATGGTGTTAATGCCGATTGTTGCACCCATTGCATGTGCCACTGTGATATGAGTTCCATGAGAGTATTTATTCACTGCCGGAATTGAAATTGTGATGGCGAGAATCAGGTTCAGAAAGATCCAAAGATCTGAAGCGCTCAGAAAACGATAAGGGATATTGCTGAAGTTTTTCTGAGCATTGGTCAATGATCTTCTCCATCCAAGTATGATGTTGCCGAGTATCAGCAATTCTGTCATACTGATGATATAGGCAGTGTATTTAATATATGGAGAATGTGGAACAATATAAGTATGATGCCCCCAGTTGAACATTAAATTTGTTAACCCAAGAAAATAGAAAAAGAAGGTGAGTGGTGCCCTGGCTGTTTTTTCATTTCCGCTTATTTTTTCCATGATATAGAATCCGGAACCATAGATCAGCATATTCCAGGCGCCGACCATTGAGCCGAGTGATTTCCATTGCACCGTAACATCACGCACGATATTATCTCTGAAGTAAGGAAACATCCACAAATAAGATTCCAGATAAGTAATTATGAAAAAGAGAATCCCGGTTCCCCACATCCAGTAATAAATTGGGGCTGTTTTAAATTTAACTCCTCTTACAGTCCTAAGATAATTGATTGCAAAAATGATCCAGCAGATAAGAATAGGAAGTGCAAGAACAGGTGGATATTCGAGATACTCCCTTCCTCCGAATGTGCCATCTATAAAACAAACCACAATGATCAATGTAGTTAAGGTAAAAAGAAACAGTTGTATCCCTGCATTTTTTCTTACGGAACTGATGTCCGGATGCAGTGTGTTTAGATAATAGTAAACTCCGCCACTTGCAGTAACAATGATAAAAGCTGTAATTAGAAATACATGCAAGGGTCTGGTTTTGTAGAAAGGTAATAGCTCAGAAAGAAAGTTATCTCCTACATATTGTAATCCTCCAATAAGACCAAAAGTTGTTCCCAATAGGAGTAATAAGAGTCCAACGGTGATGAACAATAGTCCAGGATGTTTTTTATCTGACGACATCATTTGCAGGCTTTAGAAGAACGATCTATGAACTCCAGATAACTGATCAGACAATTCATTTCTTGTTCGGTAAAATGATAATTAGGCATTTTATTAAGCCCGGCACTAAGTAGAGCTTTTGCATAACCTTTGCCTTTGCCGGGTTCAGAAATGGTATTGGTTAGTTCCGGTCCAATGTAACCACCTAATCCAAATACCTGGTGACAGGCTATACAGTTTTTTTTCTGAAACAGTTCCTTGCCTTCAATCACTTCTGCAGTGGCTTCAACCGGCGATTTCAGGGTGTCTGTTCCTGTTGTATACACATAAAGTGAGAAAAGCGCATAGGCAGAAAAAAGTGAAATAAAAGCGATGACTTTGAAAGGCATAATCTTTGCTTTGGCTTAATGAACCGAAAGATATTTAATATTATTCTTGCTTTGTAAATACTGTCAATAATCATATAATGAAAGTTAAACCATTAGCTCATTCGAGAAAAATGTAAAAATATGATTTAAAACATATTTTTTCGCTCCTATCTTATATACCTTTGATCATCCATTAGATGGATTTTTTATAATTGTGTTTTAAGTCGAATAAAAAAAGGGAGCAGATCCAACTGCTCCCTTTTTCATTTTTAATGTCGGTTTGACTAAAAGAAATCAAAGAAGAACATAACCGCCGCCTGTTCTTTTTTTACGCCACTCGCAGATCCGATCAAACTCCCGTCTTTTCTTACATCTCCGTTGCTTTCGATCTTCCCCTTTAAACTTCCGTTGATTCGAACGTCTCCATTGGATTCAACTTTCCCGACTAGGGAACCGTTTTTACGTATATCACCATTACTTTCGATCTTGCCAACCAAACTTCCATTTACACGAATGTCGCCGTTGGATTCGAATTTACCTTTTAAACTTCCATTGATGCGAACATCCCCGTTACTTTCTATTTTACCAAAAAGTGAACCATTCTTTCTGAGATCCTGAGAAAAACCAGTGTTAATGAAAACACAGAATAAAGCTGCAAGTGATAATTTTGTCAAATTCATGTTTTTGTTTTTTTAAATGATTAATGATATAATGTTACAAAATTATGTGCTATTAAATGAATTTTTTCTGTTAATGTTTATCTACCACTTTTAGTTTTGTTACAGGATGTATCTCCCAGGCTGTAGCCCTCCAGTTTTTAGGATTGCCCGGTCTGGTATTTTCAGACATATTAGCATGTTCAGTATCGTAGAACATCCAGCCTTCCACTTCTACCCATCTGCCGAGGTATTTGGCCCTGATCATAGATGTGCTCCAATCTTCTCCTTTTTCGTCCATGATCTTTCGAAGTCGAGGTGTAATTTCTACAACAAAAACTTTGTTCTTGTCTTCGTTCATTGCATCCAGTACCAATTCAATATGCGTATCCCGAAGTTTTTTATCTTTCGTTTTGCAATTAACAGTTTCTATTCCTCCCGGTTTTACATCTTTTACGTAGCCAATCACTTTTGCGGCATGATTCACCGACCACCTTTCCTTATCATTTCCTTTTATGAGAATAGAAGAAAGTGAAATCTTCGGATTAAAATTGCTGTCAGACGGAAAAGAAGATCTGTTCTTTAATTTATTCAATTCACGAAGATGATCCGTTTGAGCGCTTCCTTCGAGAGGACATTCGAATTCCCCGGATGTGTTTTTCGGAATTTTATTGGTGGTTTCTTGTGAACAGCCTGTGACAAATAAGTTGATCGAAAAGAAAAGAAGGAGGATATGACGCATGGAATTCAATTTATAATTGTTAGTTGTTGTGTTTAATTTCTACGAACGTCATTTATATTTGATTGGGATCCAAACTTCTTCTTCTGAATCAGGAGAATCTTTTTTGTATTTGCTACCCAGAATTTCAAAATGAGGACGCAGATCCAGTTCAAACTCAGATGATGGAAGCCACTCATAAAAAATACTTTTAAAGAATTCCGAAGCTTGCGCATTCGATCCTGTAAAAATGAAAACGGCATATTTTCCATTAGGAATGTGAAAGAGCTCCATTCCAGAGGGAATCTCATTGGTTTGGTTGACCTCTACGCAGGCCCATTTTTCAAAATTTCTTGATAAGTCGAAATTGTTGTAGAATCCTTCAGGATAATTCTGAATTGAGTACAGGTCTTGTCCGATCACATCTTTGATCTCTTTTCTACGAGACATAAAGGTGCTCCAGAGTTCAAAGGTTTTGTTTTGTGCATAGGACATTTGTTTTTTCATTCCTATGAATTGTTTGTGTTCAAAAATGCGAATTTCTGCCTTCATTTTTTTCTAGCAATAAGTATGAGTTGAGGAGGGGAACTTAGATTTGTTAGAGATGATAGACGCAATGTATGAATAATTTCAAGTTTGTTTTCTTGTAAATACTTGTGTAGATCTTGTTCGCTATAGTAATAATTCATCATTTCATTCTTTCCATCGGAACTTTTGACTGATCGTGAAGAAGCATGATCCCCTTCCAGAGCACTTAGATAAAGGATTCCGCCGGAGTTTAAATGCAATGAAATTTCTTTTATTAGAGCGATCATGTCTTCTTTTTTAAGATAGGGAAGTGCAAAACCACACAGGATCCCGTCGTAACTTTTGCTTAATTGACCAAGATCTCTGCAATCCAGTAAAAATGTATCAGCAGCAGGACAATTCTTTTTGGTCAATTGAAGCATGTAAGGGGAAGCATCTGTTGCCATTATCTTCAAAGAGGGATATTTTGTTAAAAGATATTTTGAGATCATTCCCGGACCACATGCAATTTCAAGCAGCTCAGCTCTCTCATCTTTTAGTGCCGATAAAAACAGATCATAGCTTTCATTGTAATCATTCAATCCCATGAACTTTTCTTCGTAAGCCTTAGCCAACGAATCCCATGTTTTGATTATATGTGTGTAAGGATCCAATTATTTTTTCGATCTGATCTTTGACAAATTGGCTTTCACTTTGAATCGAAGCATTTTTCCTATAAGTGTAACGGGCAAGTCTTCATCTAATGGAAACTGAACAGCACCTTTTGAAGTTTTGTAATTCTTAAGTTCTTGTTTAAAAGCAAGAATGGGTACCGGAGTAGGGTAGAAGCCAATGTGATTCTTATAGGCAGCAAAATAGACGATAGGTCCGTTCAATTTATAAGCAGGCATACCATACGAGATGGTCTCTTCGGCCTTCGGAACAGTTTTTTTAATCAGTGATTGTAGTTGCTTTAGTTTTTTCTGCGTTGAAACCGGAAAGTCGGAGATGTAGTCCTTTATTGTAGTTGCTTTGTTCATGGCCTATATGTTAGTGAAAATTTAAATCATAGCTGTTTTTTCTTTCCGTAGATCACATAATAAATAAGTGCAACGAAAACAGATCCTCCCGTCAGATTTCCCAGTATAACAGGACCAAGATTGTTCAAGAGTCCGATCCAAGTGATGAGGTCTCCACTTGTATTTTGTTCGGCTTGAATGAATATTCCCATTGGTATGTAGAACATATTGGCAATACTATGTTCGAATCCGGCAGCAACAAAAGCAGCAACCGGAAAAATAATTACGATCACTTTATCCCAAACAGATCGTCCGGCCTGCGCCATCCAAACAGCAAGGCAAACAAGTATGTTGCATAGAATTCCACTGAAATAGGCTTTTTCCCAGGAGATATTGCATTTGGCTTCTGCTATCTTCAAATAGAGATCTCCAACTGCACCTTTATTCATCTCGTGATGTCTGGCCATGAATAGTAGAAATGCGATTAAAACAGCTCCGATAAAATTGCTGAAACAGACTACTAGCCAGTTCTTCAATACATCTCCCGTACTAATTTTCTTATCTGCCCAGGCCATAACGATCAGATTGTTGCCGGTAAACAATTCGGCTCCTGCAATACTTACCATTACTAATCCTAATGAAAATACAATTCCGCCAACTAATCGACTCCATCCAAAACTTAAATTAGGGTCAGATGTTACAGTTACAAAGAACATGGCGCCAAGTGCTACGAAGGCTCCTGCTAGTAGGCCGAGCATCACCATTGAGAGCAAAGGCAGTCTGGCCTTGGC
>DAORJH010000003.1:0-22216 GCA_035438925.1 Bacteroidia bacterium
TTTCCTTTCGACCAGGCTTCAAAAGCGGCTTCATCGGCCTGTTTGCGTTCGTATACCTTGTGTTTAATCAATTGTTTGGATTCACCGTCAAAAAACTTCCAGTAATTGGCGATCTGCGCATAGCTGCTTCCGATCTGGATCTTTACTGCAGGATCTTTCAGCATTTCTTTCAACATACACTTCAGTCTTGCGTCACGTAAATTAACCAGACTCGGATTATCAATATCCACTTTCAGTTTTACGCCGTAAGAAGTCTCATAACGATTGGTGCTTCCCGGATACCCAAAAACCATTGCAAAATCTCCGTCTTTGATCCCTTTTAAGGAAACCGGCAAATGCCATTTCGGAACATAAGGAACATTGTCTTTTGAATACTCGGCAGGCTTTCCGTCTTTTCCCATGTAAATGCGAAAAACCGAAAAATCTCCTGTGTGTCTTGGCCACTCCCAATTATCTGTATCTCCACCGAATTTTCCAATACTTTCTGAAGGTGTTCCTACCAAACGAATATCCTTGTAGCGCTGATAGGTGAATTGAAGATATTGATTTCCCTTGAAGAAAGAATTGATCCTGATCTCGTACTCACTTCCTTCACTTGCTTTCTTGCTCATTTCCGCAAGAACACCTGCTAATTTAGAAGCAACTTCATTCGGAGGAATATTCTTGATCGCCTCTTCTACTTTTGCCGTTACATCCTCGATCTTGATAAGAAACTGTACAGTTAAACCTGCTGATGGTATTTCTTCTCCTTTTGTCTTCGCCCAGAAACCATCTCTCAAATAATTATGACTCACCGAACTTGCAGCAGCAATGGCTTCGTATCCACAGTGGTGATTGGTGAATACCAAACCTTCTTTACTAACGATCTCGGCAGTACATCCTCTGCCAAAAAGAAGGATCGCATCTTTTAAACTATTGTGGTTTGCACTGTATAATTGTTCCTTGGTAAGCTTCAGCCCTCTCTTCACCATATCAGCATAAACTTTTTCTCCAAGAAGGTGTACCAAAAACATGCCTTCATCTGCCTTTAGTTTTCCTGAACCTAAAAGTGCAAAGGCACAAACGAACGTGATGAGCTTTTTCATATAACAGTAGCTAAATTTGACTGCAAAAGTACGGTACAATAGGGATTTTAATAAATATTTAGATGAATATCCCCCAATATAGGTGAAATAGAATAAAAGTGCAGACAAAGGCCGGAAAATCAGCTTGTTTTGAGGGTACTCGTCTTGAAAAATTTAGACCATTTCTTGACCTCTTCCTTCTTGAGCATATTACGACGAGAGGTGATATAAGAACAGTAAACTCCTTGCTTTCCAACAGTGATATGATAGATCTGTGCATTGGCTGGAGCTAGGCCGATGGTTTCAGGTACTTCTATCGTAAACAGGATCCAGGACCCGACAGCCTTCTCCTTCTTTTCCAGAAAAGTAAGTTTGGAATTGGGATAGGCCATCTTCGATTGATCGTGTAATTTGTACATAAAGCTGTCCAAAGGCATATTGGGTACGTCTTTGTAATGCGTCGTGTAGCCGATCTCTTCCCAGGTTTCTATCGTTTGTCCGGGATGTGTGTACACTGTAACCATAAATGGGATCATATCCGATTTCTGTTCTACTTTCCATTCCTTGGTCTTGATCCAGTCTAAGGTATACACCTCTGTGTAATTTTGTTGGGCAAAAAATGTATATGAAAAAGTAAAAGAAATAAGGAATACAAAGAAACTTCTTGAAAAAACAGAGCGTGACATAGGATTGATTTAAAGCTTCAATTTACAAAAAAAATGAATTCGTCTGCTATATTCTAATTGATCATTCCCTTCATTGAAATTCATTTAAAATCATTGCTTTATTTCCTTATCTTTAATACTTAAAATCACATCTTTGAAAACAAAACTATTTTCACTCCTGACTTTCTTCTTCCTGTTCGCTGCTATGAACGCTCAGCAATGGAACGGACTTACACTTGTAGCTCCTTATGGAACCACGAATCCCCGTTTGGTTGACACCAATGGGGTAACAGTAAAAACATGGACCGTTCCCGGTTTGGGAGGATATACTACGTATATGAAACCGGGAGGAATTATTTATAGATCGGTTGTTGAACCCCCTGTTGTAACACCCACATTTGGAGGAATGACGGGTCAGTTACAGAAAATAGATTACAACAACAATGTGCTCTGGCAATTCAGTTATAACAATGCACAAGGAATTTTGCATCATGATTTTGTCGTATTGCCAAACGGAAATATTCTTGCCACGGCTTACGATGTAAGAACAGGAACTGCGATACCGGCTGCAGGAAGTACTTCTACAGAAACCGTTTTGATGTCGGAGAGAATACTGGAAATAAAACCAATTGGAACAAACTCGGCCGTGATCGTTTGGGAATGGAAGATGTGGGATCATTTGGCGCAGAACACCAATTCACTCGCTGCTAATTATTATCCTTCATTGGTCAATCATCCCGAACTGTTCAATATCAATTACATTCCTCAAACAGATTTTGTTCACATGAACGGGATCGATTACAATCCTATTTTAGATCAGATCGTTTTTAGTTCACGTTATAGGAGCGAGTGGTATGTGATCGATCATAGCACCACGACAGCTGAAGCTGCATCTCATACCGGAGGCAATGCCGGCAAGGGTGGAGATATTCTTTACAGATGGGGAAATCCTCAGGTGTACCAGGCAGCGGCTCCACAAATTTGTTTTGTAACCCATGATCCACATTGGATAGAAGAAGGAACTCCGAATGCAGGTTCCATTGTTGGATTCAATAACGGAGGACAACAAGTACCTACTGTTCTTTCTACCGTTGATCGCATAATCACACCACGGAGTAATTATACCTACAGCATCAATATTGGTTCGGCATTTACGCCTACTACTTTTACTTCTCGTCACATTACTCCGGTTTACAACATCATTACCGGAAATTCAGAACAATTTCCCAATGGAAATCAGGCGATCTGTTTAGGAACTTCAGGTGTAGTGTATGAGATCGATCCTGCCGGAAATACCATCTGGAGCTACAACATTGGTGGGATCACTGCACAAGCCCATCGTTATGCGCCTTGTTATACCTTGAGTCCCGGATTGGCGCAGCCCAGCATTGCTGTAAATGGTACCACCTTGCAATGCACTTCTGCTCCCTCCTACCAATGGTATTACAATACGGCGGCCGTTGCAGGCGCTACGAATCAGAGTTTTGTTTGTCCTCCCGGACAAAGCGGCAATTACCTGGTAAAGATAAAAGATGCGAATGCCTGTGCCGGTTATTTCTCGGGCAATGTTTTTGTGAATTCACCTCCTCTTTCTTTGAAGGTTCTTACTTTAAAAGAGCAGGAATTGCTTTTGTACCCGAACCCAAGCAGCGGAAAGATCTACGTAAATGCGAAAGGAATAAAAGATGCTTATGCGATAGAAATATTTTCATTAGAAGGAAAATTACTACTCAGCGAAAAGAACAAAAGCGAGCTGGACCTGAAGGATCTTGCCAATGGCATTTACCTGGTACGATTAAGCAGCAACGAAGGAAGTATAAGCAGAAAGATCAGTTTGGAAAGGTAAATCAAAGTTTATTCTGCTTGGCGTTGTGTTAGAATATCATTCATCAACTGACTTATAATGGGCCGAAATTCTCCATGATTTACATAATCAATTGATGCATAATAAAAGATCAGAGCAGTTGAAATAAAGATTAATCCTAATAAATAAACTATATTCAAATTTGGAATTCATTTATTTATTTTGTTCAAATATATTTTATATTCACCGGAATCTGTTCCTAGCTTTATGTGGAGATCATTCTTATAAAGCTTTGTTATATACCAATAGGAGTCGATTGGATGAGTAGAAAATTTAAATGGTGAAATGAACCACATAACAGCTAATGGATCGTTAATTCCAGTTGAACTCAGTAAAACATAAGTGTCATTGATTAAAGCCTTATTTTCATTGAAAATGATCATTCTTCCAGTGCCAATTTCAAAATCCCATTGTTTTGTTCTAGTTTGAGAAAAATGAAAAGTTACATTATCGACTTTATCATTATTCTGGCTTAGACTGTTTAATTGAGTAATAATACTGTTACCATTAAAAGTATAATCTGTAAGCTTCCAATTTCCAATCAATCTTTTCGTTGGGGATTTACAAGTTTTTTTTGGGTCCTCCTCGTACTTCTTCTTGCAAAAGGAAAAAGCTATGAAAAATACTATAATAATTATTCTACCTAATTTCATAATTGGTTGGGCCAATTGTGTTATGATTGCTTCGCGAGTTATGTGAAATTAGGATTAATATTCCACTTTAACACCATCGCTGATAATACTTTCTACGCCCTCTTCCATCACTGCTTTTATTCTGTATTCATAAAAATTTCCCATTTGAGGGGTATCATCTCTATAACCGCGTTCATTGCCTTCCACCGTTTTTAAGATCGTTAATTTTCCATCTCCTTTCTTTCTGTAAATAATGAATTTCTCGATCTTATTCTCATTGTAATTCCAGCTAAGGAAAATCTCTTTTCTTTTTCTGTCCACCGAAACATTAAAGTCATTCAATTTTTTTCTAAACCCCGTTTCGTATCGAATAGATAATTCCTCAGAAAAAGATCTGTTGCCGTCTTCATCGCTAGATCTTAGTCTGTAAGAATATGTTCTTCCTGGAATAGCCGTACTGTCTAAAAACACACTTAAGGTATCTTCCCGCTTCCAATTCTTTATCTCGGTTTCCTGAAACTTATTCTCTTTACGCATAATACAATGTTCCTTTACATCCTCTTCTTCACTTAAATTCATCTTCAGCTTAATTCCAAAAGTGTGAGGAGAAATACTGAGTAAAATAGGTTTGATGGGTGCAAGGGTGTCGGGTTTCCTTACTTCTATAAAGGCACATAATTTACTAGTATTCAAATTTCCATCAGTAGCCGCGATCGCATAATACACTTTTCTGGAAAGATTATTTAGTTTCAGTTTCTCATTATAAAATGTGTCCTTAATAAAATGTGAATTGATCTGAGCCGGTTCTTCATTCAACGAGTTATTTCGGAATAATTTATACCCTGATAAATTTTGTTCTTTCGAACTGTTCCAGCTGACATGAACATTTCCATTCTTATCACATACTGCTTTCAAACCAGTAGGAATCTCAGGAGGAATGGTATCATAGATCACGGCCATTCTGGAAAAAGAAGTTAAGGTATCGCCCCCAGTTGTTACAACCTTTATCTTATAATAGCAGGTAGAAGAGATGTTCTTGTCGAGGAAGCTACCAGGTTTCTTTGATTCGTGAATAAGCAAGTAGCCAGTCTTTTCATTCTCAGAGCGCAGAACAAGGTATTTATCCGGAACATCATTTTCTGTTTGCTTTTCCATTCTCCAGCGAAGGAACACATCCCGGTTTCCTTTCACCTTCATACTGTCGATCAATGGATTTGAACGAATTTCTTTTGAAGAGAAAACACGCACGCAATTAGAGGGAGGTGAAAGCTCGCCAAAAAAATTGATCCCTCTTACACGATAGTAATATTTTTTATCCGCAAGGGGCATGCTATCCCTATAGAAAATAGATCGTTGTTTATCTCCTGCTTGGGTATAATTAAGAATAAGAGGTTGTTTATTCAATTGGATAAAATTGATACTGTCTTCACTTCTCTCCGCATAATACCCTCCATACTCACTTGTGAGATGGTCTGCTCTCCATTTCAATTCACAGAACCGGAATCTTTTTGTTGCGCTCAGATCACTAATTGTTGAATTTGAGGAGAGTTGGGATGTATTCACTGGCACTGTCGTAAACTCTCTTGTTGTGCTGGAGGAAGTGTAAACGGCGATCTTGTATACATACTGTTTTCCTTGTTGAATAGTAGAATCCACAAAATACAAACCACAAGCTTTTGCAACTTCCTTATCAAAATCACAACTTAGCATGAGAAGGTCAAATGCCATCTTCTCGTTCTTTGCATTCAGCTTTGGATCTTTGCCAGTGCTCTTATTCGCAAATAGTACCTGATACACAAAGCTGAATTTATTTTTATCCTTTGCGAACAGTTCAGGCCATTTGATCGTATCCACAACCGAATATGGTTTTAGTTTTGCCACAATTAATTTCTCTTCGCTGCCATTTTCCGTTCGCGTTATCTTTAATGGCCATTGTTTGTAATGATCAAGATCGGCTTTAGAATTTGTGCCCAATCTGAATATGACCCTGTCTTTCTTAACAAAGGATTTAAAGGTGAATTGCTGGGCCTGAAGCGAAACAAAAAAACAAAAGTAAAATATGTTTATCCAAACAGAACGCATTAATTGCTCACGGGGTTACAATTAGAGCCATATGCATAGTTGAAATCAAATCTTCCATTCACTAAGCCGAAAATGCCATATGGAACAGAGAACTTACCATCAAAATAAAATGGCTGAGGAAATTTTGCCACCATGTGACTGACCACACCCGACTCGAAAACTTTAAAGTCAAAATTATCATCGCTCAAACATTTTACTTTTACTTTTTCGCAGACCCCAAACAGACAAACCTCTTTTTCGTAAGGGCAACCCCACGGAAACTTAAGATGGCCACTGATAGACACAACGGGATGCAATACCAAATACATCCTTCCTTCTGCCTGGTAACCCATGATTCCCACTTTAGTATCTGTACCTGCACAAAAAGCGTTCTTCCCGTAATTCATGAGCATCATGTCGTATCCCACATCGAAATCAAAATCGCCATTCACTCTAAAAAAATCAAATCCAAAATCACGATGAAAATCAGAATGCACTTTTGTACCCATGCATATTCCCTTTCCGCTTTCCAGATCACCTGCATTTCTGTCAGAATAAGTATTTCCGAAATATTCCTGAACAGATGCAGGGGCAGGCAAAGCAGGTTCGATGTCATTTCCCGCCATAATATAAATAGGGGTAGAAACAAAATTAAGTACTTTCACGTTCATTGGGGCCGAGGGTTTACCGAAACAGATATACCAGCGAGATGGTTCAGTATGAAATTTTAAATACCCTGTTCCTGTTACTACCTCATAAGCACTTGCGCTAACCTCAGCTAGAAAATCAAAAGACTTTTTATCAAGATCAATATCCATTGCAGCCTTTCCTTTGATCGGTACATCTGTATCGCTTGCTTTTGCTAAGGCTCTCACTTCTCCGCTCAAGCCAATGTAACTGAGTCCCCACGTGTCATTGAAATCCATTTTCAAGAAATAATCGCCATTACATAAAGTTTCATTGATCGTAAAGGCACCGGATGCGCCGGCTTTAATTCCTAATTTCATTTCTTTATCAGGTGTATACCTCAACGCAAATGCATTATTTGTATTGAAGGATTTTCTAAGATTGATGAATTCCGGTTCCGTTAGTTTATCAGGTTTCATGTGATAAGAAACTCCACCTATCAAATGTGAAATTCCCATTGGTGTTCCCGGCATTATGTATTTGGAAGGAATCTTGAAATCAAGAAAGAAATATCGAAAGTCGTCTTTGTGTCCGAATCCCCCTATTACAGCTATTGGATCCTGAATGACCTTTACGATCATAATCTCTGCATTTCCAAAAAAGCCTTCCCCATAATTCTGATAATCTTGTTTGTGTTCAAACATTCCTTTGATCGTACACGGTAAGGTTTGTACATCTACACTCACTCCACCAAGCTTTACTTCATCCAGACTCCATTTTGTCTTTTTAAAACTTATTGCAGGTCTTCCCTGATCCGCCGGAAAATATTCATCTTTAGCTTCAATTTTTCCTTTCAAATAAATAACTGTTCCGGCACAAATAGATTTTTCAGCATCTTCTACCAGATTGAACAATAAATTGAATCCCAGTATTGGGGCGTTCTCCTTTATTCCAAATGTGATCTCCTGAATGGACACAGGATAAATTCTTGTCCTGGCAGGACTATTGCCTTGGGTGCTTAGAGAGAAAATGCCACCTTTTAAATAAGGAGCTTCTGTTGAGATCAAAAGATCTCGGAATTCAATACCCGAACCTATGGTGTTGAAATCAGAATGATCAAAACTTATGCTGCCATGAAGTAATGCCACCGGTTTATAATAGCCATTCACTTTCGTGATGGTAATACTTGAATTCTTATTCAGTTCAACGTCTGCAGAAAAAACATTCATGCGTAATTGACTTTCGGGTCGTACCAGAAATTTGAAATCAAGTTCTCTGACTGACTCATTGTAATAAGCTTCGGCAGTATAGTTAAGCCGTTGATCTTCTTTGGTGATCGGGATCTGTACCTTCCCACTCATATGTCCACCTGAGACCCTGTTATTAGTGAACTCAACACCAATCTGTGAAATGGAAAAATTCCATCCACTCATGCTTCCTTCATCCTGTGGGATAATATTATTCCCCTGAAAATACCCGCTTAATCCCCGACCATCAATGATCATGTTGTTGGCGATGATCTCACTTTTCTTTCCGGCTTTGCTGAATTCCGGAGGAAGCGTAACAGTGGCAGACTGAAGATAGAATCCCGTCCACAATTCGGGTGCAACCAGATTTGTATCTCTGAATCGGGCCGGCAAAGCCATTGCTGGAGAATTACTGAGTTCACTCATATCAATGATTGCATTTTCAACTGCGAATGACCATCCCTTCAAACCGTTTATTTCAAAAGGAGAAATGCTGGCTTTAGCAATGAAGTTATGAATATCCTCCGTATAGATCTCGAAGGTAGCGCGAACAACTGAGTCTTTCACCGTGGAGCCCTTAATGCCGGACTTACTCAGTGATTTTTCTGCCGGAACCAATTTTGTTTTTCTGAATAAGAATTCACCACAGAGATTGATCGCCTTGAATCCACCACAATTCCATTCCACCCAGTTCTTGTTTTTTGCAAACAGATGAAGTGTAACTGCAGAATTCACTTTTATATATTGTTCACCTACCAGATAAAGTTTGGCTTGTTCGCCACTCACTACACCACTTGGATTGAATTTGATCTTAGAAGCTCTGAAGGCTATCTTTTTTGTAGTACCCGGAAAATCGATGGCGGCGAAAGCAGAAAAATGAGCCCCTTCTTTTTCGAAGAGAAGAGAATCGATGGCCACAACATAACGTGCTTCGCCTACTTTTTTGATGATACCAAAAGGGAGACTTGCTGTAGAATCGGGAATAAGCCAATCAATAAAATTATTTTTTGACTCTACTTCATTTACTATGGATATGACCTTTGTAACATCAGGATGTGGGATTTGTTCGAAGCTGTAATTGGTGAAAAAATTGGAGCCTTCTTCGGCTCCGGACATTCCTAATTGTGCTTTGTTAGAAAATGATACAAGCCACAGCAATAAAAACAAGTATGTCTTCCACAAATTCACTTGAAGAAAGAGAAAATAAAATTAAATAATTTTTCTTTTTCGGCAAATACTTCAATTTGGATTTATTAATGCTGCTTTTGGACGGAAATACTAAAATAGTCCAAAAAAACTGACCCTAAAAGCACTTAGAAATGCTTAGCTCCTCAATTTCTTCAGAATAGAGCTGACCCTCTTCTCACTTGGCACCTGCGCCATTTGAATTCTACGCGCGTAATGAATAGAATCAAGAATCTCCTTTTGTTTTTCTTCCACTAATTTCTTTTGTTCTTCAACAACATTTTTCTGCTCTTCAATGATACCTTTTTGTTTTTGCGTCACCTTAAAACGATTGTACATAAAAACACCAAACACACAAACACAAAACAATCCACCAAACAAAGCGTACTGTTGATTCTTTTTTGCGCTAATTTCTGCCTTCTGTTTAGCCAGTTCTGCATTTTTTATCTCAGATTCCTTTGCGTGAGCTACAGAATCGGCGGCCGCTTGTTTTTCGTATTCGTATTTGAGTTGAGATCTGATACTCGCTTTTCGTGTAGATTCGTTATTAACAGAATCCCGAAGCTGAATGAAAACCTCATAATTCTCAAGTGCTTCCTTAGCTCTTCCCATCGACCTATACAAATTATATAATCCTTCAGTTGCATTCATTTTATGCTGTATAAATCCGGTTTCATTCGCTAACTGAGAAGATTGTTTGTACCTTTCAACTGCATCCTTAAAATTATTTTGTTTGATGTAAATACTTCCCAAAAAATTCAAAGCTATACAGGCATCATCTTTGTTACCCAGTTGCAATGAGAGTTTAAGTCCCTGCTCAAAAAAATCAATGGCTTCTAGGTATTTATCCAACTTCGCATAAACCGAACCGATATTATTCAAAGTGCTTACTACACCAAAATGATCATCAAGTTCGCGATGAATTTTCAAAGCATCAAAATACAATTTCAATGCTTCCTCAGTTTCATTTCTATCCAGTTGAATGCCGGCAATATTATTAAGAGTGGATGCATAATTTGACCTTTCGCCAAGCACCTGGAGTCGATTCAGATTCTCTTTAAAATATTTTAAAGCTGTTTCGGGATCTCCCTGATTGTAATAATATGTCGCAAGGTTGTTCATTGATTCTGAAATTCCTTTCTGATCCCCGAATTTTTCACGTAATTGTAAACTCCTCTCTAAGTAGTGAAGGGCTTCATTCATTCTCCCGATCTTTTGATACAAGCTGCCCAGATTGTTATAGGTGTTTGCGATCCCCTCATCATCCTTCACTGCCTGCTGGATCTTTAAACATTGATCCCAGTTCAATAGAGCTTCGTTCGTTTTTCCAAATTGATAGAACGTAGTTGCAAGAGCATTTAAAGCATGACTGATGAGATCCGGGTTATTGACTTTTCTAGCAATACCTAAAGCTTTTTGAGAGAAGTAGACGGCTGAATCAAAGCCTCCTGTGAAATTTGCTAATTCTGATTTCACAACCAAGGCTCCACACAAGTATCGCTCATAACATTTAGTAGAAGGATCTGAAATTAAACCCTTGCGAAGGTTTTGCTCGCAGAGCTTGATCAATTGTTCATTGTAATATTTCCACACTTCAATTTCATTTTCCTTCTCAATCAATTCTTTTAGAATTCCACATCGAACTGTATCATGTAATTTATTTTTTAAAGACAATTTGAGCGAGTTGAGTGTCTTGGTTTGTGATTGACAGTCAACAATAATAAGGGAAAAAAATGCCCAACTAATGTATAGGAATATAATATTTGAGCTTTTCACTTTTTTATCTTTTTCAGCATAGTCATAACCCTTTTCTCGCTCGGCACTTGCGCCATCTGAATTCGTTTGGCGTAGCGGATGGAATCGAGGATCTCCTTTTGTTTTTCATCTACCAACTTTTTCTGCTCTTCAACCTCTTCCTTCTGCTGTTCAATGATAAACTTTTGCCTTTGAGTCACTTTAAAACGATTGTACATAAAAACACCAAACACACAAACACTAAACAATCCCCCAAACAGTGCATATTGCTGATTCTTTTTGGCTTTTATTTCTGCTTTTTGCTTTGCGAGTTCGGCATTCTTGATGTCCGATTCTTTTGCATGAGCAACTGAATCTGCGACCGCTTCCTTTTCATATTCGTATTTTAATTGTGATCTGATGCTTGCTTTACGTGTGGTTTCGTTATTAATACTGTCTCGCATTTGAATATAGAGCTCATAATTTTCAAGCGCCAATTGATACTTACCGGTTGCCTTGTAAATTTGGCTCAAGGCAATGGCAGGGTTTCTAATGTCTTGCGGGTAACCAAGTTCTATTGCTATTTTCAAGGATCTAGAACAAAAATCAAGTGCCTTTGCGTAATTCTTTTGTTTAAGATATATGCCTCCTATATTGTTCAACGAAACGGCTATTGCTTCTTTATCTCCGATTTCTTCTTTTATTTTTAAACTTTTAGTGTAATAGTCTAATGTCTTGTTGAAATCTCCACTCGCCTTGAAGATCAATCCCATATTATTTAATACAACGGCAATTCCCATTTTATCTCCGATCTCTTCAGAGATCTTCAGACTCTTTTCGTAATAATCCATGGCCTGTTCAATTTCGCCATTAGAGCCCAATATTGAACCTATATGAACTAACAGAATAGAAATTCCCATCTTATCGCCTAGCTCTTTAGCTATTTTTAAACTCTTATTGAAATAATCCAATGCTTTTGGTGCATCCCCTTGCGACCTGTAAATTGCCCCTATGTTGTTCAATGAGTTTGCTATTCCATAGTTATCTCTTATTTCTTCCCTTATTTTTAAACTTCTGCCGTGGTATTGCAAGGCCTTTTGAATGTCTCCTTGCGACTTATAAATCATTCCAATATTACTGAATGAATTGGCGATTTCCTTTTTGTTCCCAATTTCCTCTCTTATCTTTAAACCTTTCTCGTAGTACAACATGGTTTTTGAAATGTCACCTAACGAATTATAAACAGTACCAATTCCGTTCAAAGAAGCGGCCATCCCTATCTTATTCCCCACTTCCTCATCAAGCTTCAAACTTTTATGATAATACTCAAGGGCATTAACATTATCGCCTTTCGCAAAATAATAGGATCCAAAATTGTACAACGTTTCCCCCAAATATCTTTTGAATACTCCGTATGTCTGTTGAGAAGTTGAAAGTTTTGCAAGATTATTTTCGGCGAGATCTTTTGCCTTCTTCCACAATACCAAGGAAGAATCTGGATCTTGAGAATACACTTGTTGGCCCCAGGTCAAAATCAACAACAAACTGGCTGTGTCGTTCTTCGAATTACTTAGAGCAAGTTTTAACGAATCAATTATTCGGCTTTGTGACAATAATTTGCCACAAATAACACAATTAAAAAATATAAAAATAAGTGTACGACGAAACACAGTTTAAATCTAAAGGAAAAATCTACTTTTTCAAACGCTTTAGCACTTTTTCTACAATTTTTTCTGCTGGTAAAAGTGCGATTTGAATTCTTCGGGCATAATGAATGGAATCAAGTATTTCCTTTTGCTTTTCCTCGATCTCTATTTTCTGCTTTTCGGTTTCCTGGTTCTTTAATTCAATCAATGCTTTTTGCTTTTTTGTTACGCTTAGAGTCCTGAAAACATATGCAGCAAAGATGATCACCAGCAACAATCCCATGGCTATAGAGCCAATGACAATGTTCTGTCTTGTATTTCTCTCTTCTGCAATTAACTCTTGTTTTTCCAATTCCTTTTTATGCTCAGCCTTTGCAACTTCCTCTTGTTTTTCATAAGTGTATTGCATTTGTTTTTTGATAGCGGCTTTTTGAACTTCCTGATTTGTAATGCTGTCTCTCATTTTAATTTCAAGTTCATACATTTCATAAGCTTCCTTGTAATTCTTTTTATCAAGCAATACTACTTTTAGGATTTGTGCCAGTCGCTTGATGTTTTCCGGATAACCTATTTCTTTAGAAATTTGTAAACCTCTTTTTGCATAAGCAATGGCTTGATCAGTCTGGCCCATGCGATTGGAAATTCGGGCTAAGTTATCCAGCGAAAATGCAAGCCCTTCTTTATAACCAATTTTTTCCTGAATTGACAAACTGCTTTTATAATATTTCAATGCTTCATCATACTTATTTTGTTTATCACAAACAGCTCCCAGATTATTTAGGCAAACTGATATACCGTTTTTGTCATCAATTTTTTGCCTGATCTTTAAGCTCATTTCAAAATACTCCTTCGCTTTCGCGAAATTCCGTTGTTTATTAAAGATGTATCCGATATTGTTCTGAGAAACACTTTTTCCATATTCATCTCCGGCTTCAGTATACAGTTTCAAACTTAGGTAATAATTCTCGAGTGCCTTGAGGAAGTCACCTTGACCGTCATGAATTCCTCCGATATTATTCAATGTTGCGGCCTGACCACTTTTGTCGCCAATTTTCTCCAGAATCTTTAAACTTCTAAGATGATGTTCTAGTGCTTTAGGAATATCGCCTTGATTAAATAGATCCAAGGTTTGTTAACGTCACAGCCATTCCTTTTTTATCATTAACCTCCATTCGTATCTTTAGACATTTCAAATTATTTCTTAATGCAAGGTTTAATTTCCCTTGCGAGTAATTTAACAGGGCTATATTGTTTAAAGTAGTGGCCATGCCGCTCTTGTCATCAATCTCTTCCTGTATTTGGAGACTTTTTTGATAATATTGTAATGCTGTTGAAATATCTCCTTGATTATAATATAAAAGGCCAATGTTGTTCAATGAATTAGCGATTCCATTCTTGTCTCCAACTTCTTGTCTAATGATCAAACTTTTATTGTAGTAATCCTTTGTTTTTTCAATTTCACCTAAAATAGAATAAACATACCCTACATTGTTAAGTGCTGCTGCTTCAATTACCCTGTTCTTCAATCTTCTTGAATCAATAACTATACTATCCCAATAGCCAACCCTTAAAATAGATGCGGCCTCGCCAATTTGGCTTCTTAAACTCAATTTTGTTGTGTCGTGCTTCGCGTTTTTAAGTGCCAACTTTAAAGAATCGGTAGTTTTATCCTGCGCAACACACTTCTCAACCCCGACCGAGGTAATCGTATTAATTAAAAATAATATGACTATTCCCTTTTTCAAATTCTTCTTAAACGTTCTAAATTCTTCCCTACTTGTTTCTCGCTTGGCACTTGCGCCATTTGAATTCTCTTGGCATACTTGATGGAATCAATGATCTCCTTTTGTTTCTCCTCTACCTCCCTGTTCTTCTTTTCGATCTCCAGCTTTTGTATACGCACTTTTTTTAGTGAGCGATACATGAAAAAAACGAAAATACTTATTAAAACACTGAATAAGAAAACACCCGTTAAAAGCATTCTTTGTTGATGTAATTCATTGTCATGCTTTTCTTGCTCCAACTTCTTCTGGACCTCCCTCTCTTTTTCCGTTTTTTGCTGTTCATAATACAATTTCAGTTCCGCAATCTTATCGCCATCATTTAAATTATTCAAAGAGTCCGTTATTCTCTGAATTCTTAATTTAATTAGATATGCCTTCTCGTAGTTCTTTGTTTCAGCGCTGATCAGCTCTCTCACATTAAATGAATGGAGTATCACATCCGTCCAGCCACTTCTTATTGCCGATCTGTCTACTGAATCCAGATACATTTCTGCAAGCCGGTATTTTTTCTGGTAAGTCAAAATCTCTGCCAGACCTACATAATGCCATAAAACACCACCACGTGAATTCATTTCCCAAAACAATGTTATTGCTTTCTTTCTATAGATAATAGATTGATCCAGCTGACGCATATCCGTACACACTTCACTTATGTTTCCATAAACACGAGCGAGTCGCGGCCAGTTTTCGAATTCTTCTTCTAAAGCTGCGCAACGCTTATAAAATTTAAGGCTGTTCTCGTTTTGGCCAAGCTGGCTATAGATTCCCCCTAAATTATTGTAACAAGCGCTTTGTACCTTCTTGTCTTTTATCTCGCTTGCCAGTTCAAGGGCTTTCATGGTGAAGGCAAGCGCTTCCTCATTGTTTTTTGCAATGTGATAGAACCATCCAAGCAACTGTTGTGCCCTAGCGATATCTTTCTTCTGGCCTAATTCTTCATAAACCTGTAAGGCTTTAAATCCAACATCGATCCCTTCATAAATTCTTGGTGTGGAAGCATTCATGATCAGTTCAGCTTTAAGCAAAAGGCAAGTTCCCTTTGCTTTTTTAAGATGCAAACTGTCGGCAATTCTGATTCCGGCATCGGCAATTGCATTACGATCCGATTCACTTAATTTTATATCGTGTGCTTTAAGTACTTTGTAAAGAAGTTTAAAATAATTCCCCGTATCGATCTTAGCGTTCCTGAATGCAATCAAGAGTGAATCCTTGTTTTTCGCCTCTAGCCCTTGTGAAAAAAGCTGCAACAGAAGAGCACAACAAATTGCCTTTCTTTTTAAAGAATTAATGGCTCTATATGAAAACAATGTGCTAATAATTCTAGTTTATGATGAAATACAATGAAAAAGATAGAGGAAATTGGTGTTGGCGAAAGGACTGTTAATGATTTCCCTTTACAAGAAACCACCACAAGGCCACATACACAGCTTCGGGTTTTGCTCCTTGTATAGCTGAAGTCACATCGCTCATTTTAGCAATAGTGCTATTGCTCGAATTGCGAATATCATTGCCATCCACCTTCAACACAGACGAATTACTGGAGTTACGGATCGTTTTGCCATCGCTATCCACATGACCAACAGAACTGTTACTTGAATTGCGGATCGTTTTTCCGTCGCTGTCTATTCGACCAACTGATGAATTACTGGAATTTCTAAGGGTTCTCCCATCACTGTCCATTTTATACTGTGCGTTAGAATATCCGGTTATGAGCGTGAAGGCAGCAATAGCCATTGTCTTTTTAAATTGTCTTATCATTTTTATAGCTTTAAGATTGTGAATTAAAAATACGCATAGCTATGGACAAAGGCAAATTTGCTTTCTATATTTGAATGAACAATCCCTTTCGTTATGAGAATACTAAAATTGGTTCTGATCTGTGTCTGTTTTAAGGCTTCGGCGCAGAATGAAAAGATCTATACATTGGATCAATGCATTGCTCTTGCATTGAAAAACAATGAAAATCTGAAAACGGCAGGGTTAAATGTTGAATTACAAAAACAGAATTGTAAAAACTCAGGCGAAGTGGCCAAAACAAACTTTATCTATACCCAGGGGCAGTTCAACAGCATCTATCCTTACGATGAGAATTTAACCATTCAACAAACAATTCCTTTTCCAACTGTATTCAGCAGTCGAAAAGCCCAGGCTAAAACAATGATAAAAAGCAGTGAGCATCAATTCGACGCGGTTAAAGCAGATCTTGTTTTTCAGGTAAAATCGAGTTACTTCTCCTTATTACATGCCAATTCTGTTAATCAGCTCCTTAAAAAAGAAGACAGTATTTATAAACGATTTACGAAAGCTGTGATTGAGAAATTTGCCGCAGGAAAAGGAACCTTGTTGGAAAAGACCACAGCAGAAACTGAATTGATAGAACTTGAAAATGCACTCTTGGAGAGCGAAGAGGACATCAATAATTACTTTATTCAGCTGCAAACCTTAATGAATAGTCCCGGAGATTTTGACATCAATTACACTGACATCCGAATGAACTATTTAACAGCTCCTATAGATACATCCATATTACTTGATCATCCATCACTTAAGCACTTACAGGATCAAGTAAAAGTGAGTGAGCAAAGTGTTGCTGTAGAGAAAGCAAAGCTCTTGCCTGATCTTGCATTTTCTTACTTTAATCAAACCATTTGGGGGCCTGCTAATATTTATGGCGATGATTATTTTCTTTCTAAGCAAGACCGCCTGCAGGGGGTAATCGTTGGAGTGGCACTTCCTCTTTGGTTTCATCCTTTGAGAGCGAAGGTACAAAGTGCAAAAATCCATGTAAAATTAGCACAGTCAAATTACGATTATAACAATTCTATGTTACACGGACAGTACAATCAGGCTGTAACGCTTTACCTAAAATACAGAAGAAGTCTGGAATTCTATCAAAAAAATACACTTGCTAATTCGCAAAGTATTCTACAGCAGGCGCTGGAATCATATAATAAGGAGGAGATCAGTTATATTGATTACATTCAGATCATTGGGCACGCTTTACTAATTGACAGACACTATTTAGATGCCATTCACAACAATAATATGATGGCGCTGAAGATCGAATATCTGCTGGCTAAATGATGTTTTAAGCCGAAACTAGGCTAACGATTTACAATGTACGAATGACAAAGTACGATTGATGATTTAGCTCGCAGTTTTGTATTTATTCTTGGAAAACTTATTTTCTCATTCGCTCTAATTTATATGCGACTTGCTTTTCTGAAGGAATCTGAGCCATCTGAATTCTTCGTGCATAATGTATAGAATCCAGAATTTCCTTTTGCTTCTCTTCTATCTCTTTCTTCTGATGTTCGGTTTCCATGTTCTTTTTCTCGATGATGAGTTTTTGTTTGTTGGTAATTCTGAGCGAACGGAAAACAAACCCGGCAAAAATTAAAACTAAAATTAATCCTCCAATAACAGAGCCAATAACAATGTTTTGCTTTTTCGCTTTTTCGGCGGCTACTAATTTCTGATTCTCAATTTGTACTTTATGTTCAGCATCGGCCACTGCTTTCTTTTTTTCGTATTCATGATCCATTTCGGTACGCATGAGTTTTTTACTGTTTTCCTGGGAGAAGATAGTATCGCGTAAGGCAATATATTTTTTGTAATGTTCTAAGGCGAGAGCGGGACGGTTGGTTTTTTCGTAGAGGATTGATAGCAAATATTGCTGATTTTTTTGTCCACCTTGTGCCCCGGTTTTTTGTAAAATGGATAATGCGTCCTTTATATGGATCTCGGCATCCCTGAATTTTCCAAGTCGATAATAAAGGTTTCCTATATTTCCATGAATAAACCCTAAACTATTTTCATCACCAATTTCTTCCGAAATTTTCATTGCTTTTAAATAATACTCTAAGGCCAATTTTTGCAGAGAATCTGCTTTGGCCGGTGCAACCCTGGGGTTATCTGCTTGATCCTTATAAAAGAGAGCGATATTACCAAGTGTTCTGCCAAACTGTTGTTTATCGTTAACCTCTTCAGAAAGTTTTAATCCCTTAAAATAATACTCAAGGGCCTTGGAGGTTTCGGATCGTCCTCTATAAATATTTGCGATGTTGGCTAGAGTTGCGCCAATCTGCTTTTTATCTCCTATGTCTTCTGAAATTTTTAATCCTTTAAAATGATACATCAGGGCCTTATCGAATTCGCCTTGTTCAGTGTAAATATTAGCGATGTTGCCAAGGGTTCTCCCAATCTGAGGTTTATCTCCTGTTGCTTCCACAAGTTTTAATCCCTTAAAATAATATTCCAACGCTCTAGGGTAGTCAGCTTGTGTATAGTGAACATTTGCGATACCTCCAAGTATCCTCCCTATTTGTTTTTTGTCTCCCACTTCTTCAGAGATCTTTAATCCCATCATAAAATATTCTAGTGCCTTGGCGGCATCGGCTTGAGCATAGTAAACACCGGCAATGTTTGTAAGCATTTTACCCATTTGCTTTTTATCTCCTAGCTCTTCCAGGAGATTTAATCCCTTCTTATAACACGACAAAGCACTACGGTAATCTGCCTGTGCATAGTAAATAATTCCAATGCCATTGAGAATGTAACCCCTCAATTTTTTTGCTGACAGGGTGTCCGACGCTTTTTTGGATGTTGAAATGTAATCACAATCACTTAGCGCTTTATTGTAATACTGCATGGATGTGGTATAATCTCTTTTGAGATAAATTGTTTGCCCAATTCTAAATTCCGTCCAAGCCTGACCTAATTTGTAATTGAGTGTTTCTGATAATGCCAATGCTTGATGTCCGACAATTAAAGCGGTATCGGGGTTGTTTTGTGTCAGTATTTGTGCTAGCTCAATCAAAGCATCCACGCGAGCTCTTGTTTGTCCTTCTTTTTTGAGGATGGCTGTAAGGGAATCGATCTGTTTGTTTTGTGGGTGTATTTTAATCGCAAAGACGCAAAGAAATGCGCAAAGAGCACAAAGAAATATTTTATTCCTTCCTTTCACTTTTTTACTTTGCTTAACATAGATTGAACTCTTTTCTCACTGGGCACCTGCGCCATTTGGATTCTTTTGGCATATCGAATAGAGTCCAGAATTTCCTTTTGTTTTTCTTCAATCTCTTTTTTCTGATGTTCGGTCTCGGCGTTCTTTTGTTCGATGATGAGCTTTTGTTTGCTGGTGATGCGTAGCGAACGGAAGATAAATCCTGCAAAAATGATCACGAGCAACAGACCTGCGACTACAGAAGCGATCACAATATTCTGTTTCTTTTCTTTTTCGGCAGCTACTAATTTTTGATTCTCAATTTGCACTTTGTGTTCAGCATCGGCTACTGCCTTTTTCTTTTCGTATTCATGATCCATTTCGGTACGCATGAGTTTTTTGCTGTTCTCCTGTGAGAAAATCGTATCGCGTAAAGCAATGTATTTTTTGTAATGTTCTAAGGCAAGGGCGGGACGGTTGGTTTTTTCGTAGAGGGTTGATAAATAATCATGAGTAAATTGCTCATACTTCTGTCTTCCCATTTCAACATTGAGTAGGAGGCTTTTTTTCAAATACTTCTCTGCCTCTTTAAATTTTCCAATTTCTGTGTAAGCTCTTCCAATATTTCCGACTATCATTCCAATCGAACTGATATTGTCACTTTCTTCATACTCCTTTAATCCTTTCATATAATATTCTATCGCTTGATCATAATCTTTCATATCATCATAGACAGCTCCTATATTAGAATAAGCTTGGCCGAGAGGCTCTTTGTCTCCCTGCTCTTTAAAATATTTTACTGCCTTAAAATAATACTCTAAGGCCCTTTGGAAATCATTCATCTGGCGGTACACCGCTGCAATTTCCAATAGTATTTGTGAGAAACGTTTATTGATCCCGTTTTTCTCGGCTACCATTAATCCTCTATTTAAATAATCAAGAGACTTTTTATACTCCAATTGATCATTATAGATACGTCCAATATTTAATAGTGCTAATGAGATTTGACTGTGATTTCCTTGCTGCTCAGCCAATTTCAATCCCTTTAAATTAAACTTAAGCGCATTTGGGTAATCGGATTGATTATAGTATATACCGGCTATACCACCTAAAATTGCGCCAATAACCTTATGATCTTGAATTTCTTCAGCAATTATCAATCCGCTTTTAAAATATTCCAATCCCTTTGAATTATCTGCTTGATCGTAATATAACGCCCCAATGTTATACATTATTCTCGCTCTCCACTTACCATCCTGTAACTCTTCACTTAGTTTCAATGCCTTTGTATAACTCTCTAATGTCTTAATTATATTGCGCTTTGCTCTATAAGTATTAGCCATGTTCAAGAACGTTTTCCGCATAACCCTTTTAGCTGCTCGAATATTGAGAGGATGCTTTGAGGTAATCATAGTTTCACCTAGTCGAATGGCATTATCAAAATGCTTGTTTGATTCTTCGAATTCCTTTCTATAATAATACTCTATCCCAATATTACATTCGGCAATAGCCTCTCCTTTCATCCAATTCAAACGTTTAGATTGTTCCAACGCCAGTTGTTCAAGTAAAAGCGTAGAATCTGGGTTGAATTTTGCTATTTCTTGGGCAAGGGCGCTCAGCGCATTCACCCTATTAGTATCATGTCTTGCTGTTTTAAGAATGGTTTTGAGAGAATCGATCTGTTTGTTTTGCGCGTAACACTTCTCGACTACGCTCGAAGTGACTAGCAAAATGAGGGTGAACAAAAGAGGCCGAAACATCCGTTAAAAATAACAAACAATTGTGGTTCTGCAAACAAGGAGAAGAAAGGCCAAAGGAAAAATAACGAAACACGAATGACGAAGTACGAATGTGGAATAAGGAAATTGAAAGACGGACAGAATCGTCGTTCGTCATTCTAAATTCGTTCTTAAAAAAAATTGATTCGGGCTATCCTCTCTTCTACTGCTGCTTCCATCTTGAGTTCCGGGGCGTGATGCGGCTTCTTTCGCGCATCGATGATCATTGGCCCGGTGCAACCCCAGTGCTTATTCTCAGTGCTTTCGTTTACACCGTACACATCAGCACTAGGGTTACTACGGGTGTACGTTATCCAAACGTAATCATTCAATAAATTATTGTGTTGTTCAAAGACAAAATCATTGTACAAAACGATCTGAACAATTCCCTTGAATTCGTGGGTGCTTAAAGCTATTTTGTCGGCTAAAACCCTTATGTCCTTCGAAACTTGTGAATAGCTTGTGAATTCCCCCATTTGCAGGGCCAAGACCCCTTCCATCAACATAAAGGGTTTGGATACAAAGTCCCAGCGCACTATGCTTGCCGGAATTTCATTACTCAGCTCCCTAATTTTTTCTCCATAACAAGCCACAACCAGTTTACTTCCTTCATTCAAGCCACTGCCACTGTAATCCAATGTATCGATGCTGGTCTTGGTTTGAAAATGAAGATCGCGCGTAAGATCGATTCTCTCGAAAATGTATTTGAAAAAACTTTTTACATCGTGACAATTCAATTCCTTTTTCTCATCTGCAGCAATGAATAAATATTTAGCCAGACTCAATTGACCTGTTCCCAAAATGCGATTGGCTTGCGTAAGAATCTCGGCCGGACGTTTATTCTTCAGATATGGAGTGTATCTTTCGCTACCAACAGCAAGAAGCAAAGGATGAACTCCAGCTGCATCTACTGCATGTACTTCTTTTACTCCGGGAATTTCATGAGGAATAGCTGTGCCACTGATTTCGTGAATCAATGCACCA
>DAORJH010000004.1:0-20599 GCA_035438925.1 Bacteroidia bacterium
GGTACCTAATATTCCTCCTCTTGTTCTTAAACTATCAAAAGTGGGATTCACATCCACTGCATAGAATCCTGCATCTAATACAGCAATAACAATTCCTTGTCCTCTTTTTCCCTGACTATGGATACAATCAATTCCCAATTGTTTGTTCTGCCAATAAGATCTTCCAAAGTAATTCGGAACAGCCGTCGATCTTCCTGACTGATACGTGACAGGTTCTTCCACTTTTACGGGTAGATTTACTTTGTATCTTCCGGCAAGTGATGTGCTTGTGACAAATGAAAATCCTGCAATTGTATTTAATGCGGTGGTATTACTCACAGCGATCACAACTCCATTCATCCATTTGGATGCATAGATAATACTTACTCCCGTTACGGCATCAACCTGACTGATATATGCAGGAGTGACAGGAAGGTCGGATTGATTTAAAGGAATGCCGTAGTCGATCCTTCTTTGTATGGATCTTTGTGTAAGAAAAGCGGTTGGTGTAGCAATGGAATAAGGCGTTCCATTCTTATTATTGAATTTAACCCAGTATTTCGTTTGCGAAATGAGATCGGAACAAAGAATACTTAAAGCGATACTTAAAGCGAGGAGTTTTCTCATAATTGTTATTGCTTAATGATCTTTTTCACATCTGAGCCCCTACCCGATGCTACTTTAATAAAATAGACTCCCGGACTTAGATCCTCCAGATTCAATTTTACATTTTGATTGTTTTCATTATAGTGATTTTCTTTCACGACAGAGCCCAGCATGGAGATCACGCTAATACTGAAGGAATCTTTATTTTCCGCAAATTGAATATTGATTTCTGAACTGAAAGGATTGGGAACAATACTGAAACTGTTCTCTTTTTGTAGTTCTTGCTGAGCCATCACAATAGGTGGCATTAGACACATATTGGTAGTTCCCCATCCACGCGAGTTATTTGGAGTTAAACTATAAGAGGCTGTTTTCTTTAAAGTATCCAAAACTTTTATACAATTCCATGTTTTGTGTGCTTGCCAGAAACAAGCAACTGCTCCTGCAAGTATGGGACAAGAAAAAGATGTACCGTTACTATAACCACAACTTCCATTTGGAAAAGAAACCCAGGCTTTTGAACCTCTCGCTACCAGATCCGGTTTTATTCTGCCATCAGCTGTTGGACCCAGGGAACTAAAACCGGCAACATTGTATAAACTATCAATGGCTCCTACAGTACAAATACTATCCGCATCAGCAGGTATTCCGATCTTCGGCCAGGATCCACCATTTCCGTTACCGGCTGAGTTCAAAACGAACATTCCTTTTCTGGCAGCCATTCGTGATGCAATACTCATTTTGGACGTGTTTCCGTTCAGGTCAGCGAAGGTGTGATTTTGAGAAGGAATATCAAAAGTGGTATATCCAAGTGAAGTAGTAAGTATATCGGCTCCAACGCTGTCTGCAAATTCTGCGCCCCTGATCCAGTTGTACTCCTCAATAATTTTTTCAGTAGGTGCATCTTCCGTTCTTAATAACCAGAAGTCAGCTCTCGGAGCTGTACCCATGATGACATTCGGTTTGATACCTGCTATACAAGATAATACCATAGCACCATGCTGATCATCCTCATACACACTGTTTCCACCTGCAACAAAATCTCTGGTTCCAATTATTCCACCCCTGTTGCGTAAGCTGTCAAAAACAGGATTTGTATTCACATTCAGGAAACCTGCATCGAGTACGGCAATCAGCATTCCTTGTCCGCGATAACCCTGATTGTGTAAACATTCCACACCCAGTTGTTTTGCCTGCCACCAGGAACCGCCATAAACAGGTGAGGGCGTAGCTGCCGCCTGAGTACTTTTATTGAAGGAGTTGATCGGTTCATCCGGAATATTGATGTTATTTGATTTGTATTTTGAGACAGGTCCAGAACTGCTTACGAATGAAAAAGTATTGATGGTATTCAGCACCAAAGTATTTGAAACAGCAATAACGGCGCCGTTGATCCATTTGGAAACATAGACCATTGTCACATTCGGAACTGCACTTAATTGAGCAACGTAAGATGGAGAAACAGGCAAATCTGTGCTGTCCAAGTTCAAGCCATATGTAATTCTTCTTAGATAGGCTCTTCCGGTCATATAAGCTGTTGGATTGCTTAATGTATAAGGTGTACCATTCTTATTCTTGAATTTAACCCAGCATTTCGTTTGCGCTTGCATTTCTCCGCAAATAATACTTAAAGCTATACTTAAAGCGATAACAACGTGAGTGCTTATTTTATTCTTGTCCATATGAAACTATTTTTTGTTTGTATTGAAGGCCGTAAATGATCCGATTCTCGACTGGAACTCCGGATATAACTGTGTTAGAAGAAAGGTCTGTCATTTCCCTATATACAAGACCAATATCTTTTGCATACTTTTCGGTATAAACTTTCAGAGAGATTAGTGTTCGCAGATCGAATTGTTTCACTTTTAAAACTTTCTCCAGTTTTACTCCATTGATCGTTTCTGCTTTATCAACGTAATCATAGGTGTAATCCCAATCCCCTATTGTATTTCTCACATTGCCATTCCAAACTGCCTTTTCTTGTATAGGAAAGATAAGCTTGGTATAACGAATATCCCTTTCTGAAACCTGAATACTTTTTTTATCTGCATTCACCATCCAGACTTCTTTCATGCTCCAGGGTATGCTGTCGTATGATTTTTTGGGGTCATACATCTTGATGTATCTTTCAAGTCGAATTGCAGGTTTACCTTCATTATCCGTAAATGAATCTGCGATCTTTTCCTTTATCCTGTACTTATTGATGACTGTATCCAGAGGCAGATCCGTATAAACAATACTGTCCACATCATAGATCACGTATTTGCCCTCTGTTGTGGGATAATAAGCCAGGCCAAGAAGACCTTCTGTATTCTCTACTTTCTTTTTAACGCAGCCAAATAAAATGACTGCAAAGCAAACTATTAGCACCTTGAAATTCACTAAGCTAAAATACTAAAAAACGATGAGAAATCGGGACTTACTTTTGCCTTTTTCCGTCCTTATAAGCAGCTAGAAAACTGCTGATCCCTTTGCCGAGAAGATCTTCCCTTTTTTTAAGCGCTTCTTCTTTTGACGTGTAGGATCCAACTAATACTTTGAACAAACCATCTTCCTTCACAATACTCACATTACCTGCCGATGCGAATTTGGATTTGCCAGGATCTGCTCCAAATGCGCCTAGCTGAAGTTTGTAAACAAGAGCTCCTGCCGCAACTGGTGTTTCTATTACAGGTTTTGTATCTTCTTTTGATGAGATTTCTTTTTTGTCTGAATCATTCGATTTGGTCGAGTTGTTATTTTGAACCACTCCCCCGCTTGTTCCGGCATTATCACTTAAACCCAAAGAGGCTAAATTGGTTGCACCATTCTCTTCCACTTTTATACTCAATGGTTCCGGTTCCATTTCTTTTTTACCCCCCTCTTCCAGATAAAAGAACTTTTGGTTGAGTGTTACGGGCCCCTTTACGGAACCGGTATTCAACACAAAAGAAAATACAAATTCGTTCTCAGAAGGAATATTAACCCATACGATCTTTACCCTTTGTTCCTCAAAGGTAAAGGAACCTTGTATACTTTTTCCTTCACCGGCGCTCATGCCAGCCGGCAGATCCATTTGATATTTCGCAAATCCGGATATGCCTCCCTTGCTTACCTTCACCTCTACTTTATGTTCAGAAGAAGGAGCGATCGATGCGGGAATATTTGTCTGAACCGTGATCTGAGCCTTAGTGATATTCGCAATAAAAAGTAATAAAAGTATAGAAGTGAAATGTTTCATGGAAAATCGCAGAAAAAAATTAATTAAGATTTAATTCAGGAAGTGAAACAGGCGCGCTATTGTAAAAGGCCAATTCATGGATAGCAACCTTTACTTCCTTAATTATTGGAAAAGTACTGAGTATGTCCATTATCTCCTGTTCGCTTTCAGCCTGGATATAGACATAAAGATTCTTTCGTTCAATATCCAATGCGTAACTTAAAATGGTACGGTCTTCGAGAAGTGAATTGATCAGGTTTCTTTGAGAAGCGATCAGATGATGAAAACGTACCGTGAAAAAATCGGGTAAACTGAGATGTGCTAAGTAAACTTCTTTCATAATGAGGTGTGTGAGCTCAGAAAGCTTATACACAAATATAATAAAAAAATAACAAGTTTTCCGGCAAATTCAACCTTTAAAAAAAGGAAATCGGGCTGTATTTAAAAGTAATGGTCGAAATGTTAAGACTTTTCTTGAAATTAACCCCTTGAATTGATTAAGTTTATAGTATGGAAGTCACAAAGACATTGCTTGTTGAGATGGTAAGTACGAAAATGCCATATGGACAGTATGAAAACACATTTCTTTGTAATCTACCTGTCAATTATCTGGAGGGCTTGAACTCCATCGGTTTCCCGAATGGTAAACTAGGCATCTTACTTCAGGCGCTTTATGAAATGAAGTTGGATGGAAGTGACTATATCCTTGAGCCATTCAAAGTGAAATTTCAACTAGCTTAATTCTGCTTTTTCAGTCTCTCAAAGATCCCCTTTATACGTTTTTCATTCGGAAGGTGTGCCTTTTGAATTCTTTGCGCATAGCGAATACTGGCAATTATCTCCTGTTGTTTTTCTTCTATCAATTTATTTTTTTCAGAAAGATGAAGGTTCGTTCTGATCTTTGACCGGTATCTGAGGATAAGAAATACGGATAGTAAGGCAAGAACCAGAATTCCTCCGAGAAACAAGATGCTTTTGTTCCTCTCCTTTTGTTCTTTTAAGGCGGTAGAAATACTTCTCAGCTCCTCTTCTTTTTGTTTGAGGTATTTCCCCTCAATTTCCTGCACATGATCCATGTTATTCAAACTATCAGTAAGCGAGTAGGCCTGCAAACAATAACGGTAAGCATTCTTGTAATCTTCTTTCAGGGAATAGCTTGCTGCAAGTCCGGCATAAGTACTTTTCAGATTATCACGACCACCCAATTCTTCTAGTGTAATTCTGCAATTGTGATAATATTTAATGGCACTATCGGGCATTTCTTTCGCTTGATAATAATGTGCCATGATCAAATTGGCATCTGCTCGTCGTGATAGTTGATCGTGAATAGAACAAAAATAGTTAAGTGAAGAACGGATGTACTTATAACAAGAATCAACATTTGTTTGCAGATAGCAGGCAGCCAAATGCATGTTCAGATCGGCTTTCTCCATTTCATTTCCCATGCGGTCAAAATATTTTCTTGCTTCATTCCAGTATTCAATGGCTTTGGTATATTCTTTTCTGCTTCTGTAAATACTCCCTATGTATTTCCTGCAATTAGCCGTCAAGCCTTCATTTTTATACTCTTCTCCTATCCGTAACGATTTTTGATAATAAGTTAAAGCCTTTTCCGAATTTCCCTGAAGATCATAAACAAATCCAATACCGTTGTAACTGGTTGCCATTCCTGATGGATCGCTTTCTTTTTCATGTAATTTAAGGGCTTCAAAATGACAGACGATAGCACTATCGTAGTTTTCTTTATACAAATTCACATATCCAATTATATCAAAGAAGTAGGGAATCTTTCTGGAAAAGTGCAATCGTTTAGCCAAATTAAGTCCCAATTGGTTATAATAAACGCAACTATCAAGTTTGGATTCCAGGTACTTGAATGAGATCTTGTATAATGAATTCACTTTCAAAGTATCCTCTTTCTGGCTTTGACAAGCATTCAGAAGATCACTTAAACTTTCCTTTTTCTGACCAAAAGAGGCAGGTGTAAGGAAGCAAAGAATTATAAGTACACGCAACTTTTTCATAGCCTGAATCAAAGATATACCTTTTCGACTTTTTATTACAATTTAGAGCAATTAAAATGAGATGTTGCACTTTTGTTTGGAGTCAAATATTACTACCTTGTTCAAAATTTAAAAAATGGAATACAATGTAAATTCATTCTGCGTCTTTTACATGATCGAAGGAGAGAATAAATTAGAACCTTTAAGCGCATTTAAGTACACTGCCATGCCTACCTTACCTGTAAAGGGCACAGAGTTCAGGATCATTCGAAATAACAAAGCCATGACCTTTAAAGTGATAGAATATCTGGGCAATGCCTATTCGGTTGGTCCGGATAATCATTGTATGCAGTCGTTTACCTACGTTGTTGGAGCGATCGAATCATAAAGGGATTAACGATAAGGCATGACATAAATCACGGACAGAAGTGTGGAGGGTCAGTTTCGAATCTCATCGACTTTATGTAATATTGATATTGAATTGAAAAGAAGCAGAAACATTCACTTATAAATAAATCAGCAATGAAAACAATCTTAGTTCCAACCGATCTATCATCCAATGCCAACAATGCCTTGGCTTTTGCCGACTCAATTGCAAAATCTCAGAAAGCAAAGATCGTGCTTCTGTACGTGTATGTACCTACTATTGGAAAATACAATTCCATCAGCGGACTCATCGCAGAAGAGATCGTTACGGCAAAGAAACAGGCGCTCAGGAAAATGGAGAAAATAGCAGAAAAATATATTAGCGGGAAGTATTCGATCGCAATAGAGGTACACGATCCGGTCGACACTATCCTTGCCGAAGCAAAGAAAATAAAAGCTGATCTCATTGTAATGGGTACGCATGGTGCAACAGGATTGAAAAAATTATTATTTGGATCGAACACAGCGAAAGTGATCGCTCATGCAAAAACTCCTGTTCTTGCAGTACCCCAACGTTACCGAGCTCAGAAGATCAAAAATGTGATATGCACGTCAGACCTGAATGATCTTGCTAAGGAGATCAAGGCTATTACCCCTATCACAAAGGCTTTAAAAGCGAAGACAGAAGTTGTTTATATGGAATATGTAAAAGATCACACCCTTGTTGCAACTGACAAATTTAAAGCAATTGCCAAGAAGGCAAAATTGAAAAACATCACTTTTACAGAAAAGAAAGTTTCCGAGTCCGTAAAACTTACTGATGCAATTAAAAATTACGTGAATAAGAACAAAGCAACAATATTTGCCATTTTTCCTGAAGAAAAGTCCTTTGCTGAGAAGTGGATCTTCGGTAGCAAAACAGAAACACTTGCTTATGGTTTAAAGATCCCGATGCTCTCTATTCGACGGTCTCAACTATAAAAATTGAAAAAAAGGGCTCCTACGAGCCCTTTTTACTTATTGCCAATGCCATCAATTAAATTTACATTAGCGTAGCAAATGCTGCAAAAGTTCAAATATCTTTTTCTGTCCTTATCTATTTTTCTGTCTTTTGTCTTAACGGCGGGGCCCAAGATCGATTCTTGTATGATCTTGTTGCGTACAACAAAAGATCCAAAACAAAGAGCACTTATTCATAATAGTCTTGGCTCCTATTGGCGATCGAATGCGGATAGCTGCATTAAATACTGTTTGCTTGCTTTGCAAGGTCTGAGCGATCAATCACCTGAAAAGATCAATTGTTTAACGAATCTGGCCTATAGTTATCGCTCATTGGGAAGAAATGATTCTTCCTACTCTGCTGTATCGTCGGCACTTCTTCTAAACAAACAAATCAAAGGTATGGAAGAAGACAAACGACTTTCTAATTACGGTAACATTCACAATATTTTAGGACTCTATTATTATGCTTTAGGTAATAATAAAGAAGCTATTTCAAATTATCTTTTGTCGATCGATTATTTTAATAAGACCAAAGATGAGGCCGACAGTAAACTTCCTTTGAATAACCTTGCAATCTTCTATGCAGAAAATGGTGATCTTGATAAAGCACTGGAGTATTTTGAAGAGGTAAGTGAACTTAACAAAAAAGTGAAGGACCTTCAGGGCGTTATACAAACTTTGGTCAATATCGGAGCAATTTATCAGCGAAAAGATGATAATCTGAAAGCCATTGAGGTTTGCAATGAAGCACTTGCTCTAGTCAATGATCAAACACCAAAGTCTATCAGCGCAATGATTCTGGGAAATATTGGAGTGAATTATGCAGCGAAAAAAAGTTATCGTAAAGCAATTGAGTATTTTAATCTATCATTGGAGAAATGGCTTCTTTCCGGAGAAAGCTATGGTATAATTGGTGCAAAGATCAATCTTGCAGAAACGTATCTGAACAATAATGATCTGGATAATGCCTTGAAATTTGCAAAAGATGCTTCGTTAAACGCGAGAGAAATGAAATTAAATAAGGTGCTGATGGATAGCTATAAGATCATTGGTGAGATCTATGTGGAAAAGAAAGATTACGAGCAAGCTTATTGGTCAAGGACAAAAGTTGACAGTCTCTTGGAAATTACCAATAGTGAAAACAATGCCGCTGCCATTGCAGAAATGCGCACCAAATTTGATACGGAAAAGAAAGAGCAGGATAATAAGTTACTGGCAATTCAGAATGCAACTTCACAGAATGAGATCCGACAGCACAAAACATTTAATTTCATAATTACTATAGCCCTTCTGATCACGATCGTATTGGTTTACTTTGTTGTAACTGGACTTAAGAAACAAAAGAAGGCAAATAAGATCATTGAAGAACAGAAAAAGGAAGTGGAAGAAAAGCAGAAAGAAGTGATGGATAGTATTCGTTATGCACAACGTATACAAAAGGCGCATTTGCCTTCTGAAAATTTCATCACTAGAAAATTATTGAATTTAAAGAACAAAGAGTAGGAACTTAAGTTCTTACTACCATTCATCCTTATCGCTCTTCACTTCTTCTTTCATGAATGCCTTGAGGTCATCAACAATCTGTTGTCCTGCCTTCAATGCTTCGTTCTTCACTAATTTCCACGTACGATCATTGATCTTCATGGATCCGCATTCCGGAACAATGGCATAAATATCACCACCTGACATTCCCGGTTTGGTAGCAACGTGTTTCAGGTTTTTTACTGTGTAACGGTATTTTCCTTCTTTTGCTTCAATCGTAATATCCATTGTGATCTTTCCGTCGCATTCATTCTCAGGATTCAAGATCTTCTGTTTAAATACGAAAGTAGCGCTACAGGCAACTGATTTACCTGAATTGGCACCATTTGCTTTTACATATTTCTTATTCGGAACAGGAGAAACATACCAGGCCTGTGCACGTTTCAGGATCTCACTTGCAGGGGCAGGCATAGTGGAAGGTAAGGTATCAACAGGAGGTTCTACCACTTCTTCCTGTTTCTTCTTCTTGGCTTTCGGATCCTCTACTGGCGGAGGCGGCACTACTTTTGCTGGTGAAAAACGAGCACGGTCAACTTCCACATTCACAACATCCCTGAACATTTTTTTAGGATCTTCCGGTTCTTGCGAAAACAGTACAGAAGGCAGTATCAAAACAGCGAGTATAGTTAAATATCTAATCATAGTATCAATCTTTTAATATATAGCCGGAAATCGATTAGGGTCGGCTTCTCCCATCAATTTATAGATCGCATCAAATACATCATCCACATTTGGTTTACTGAAATAATCTCCGTCACTTCCGTAAGCAGGACGGTGTTCTTTGGATGCAACAGTAACAGGAGCTGAATCGAGATATCTGTATCCACCCTGCTCTTCGAGGATCTTTTGCAAAATGAATGCACTTCCACCTCCCGGTACATCTTCATCCAGCACGATCAGTCGGTTTGTTCTTTTCACTGATTCAACGATCGTATGTCCCGTATCAAAAGGAAGTAAAGTTTGTGGGTCGATCAGTTCAACACTGATGCCGAACTTCTCTGCAATTTTAATGGCCTCCTGCGCAACTCGTATACTGCTGCCATAAGTGACCAAAGTTATATCTGTCCCGCTATTTACGATCTCTGGCACGCCCAATTTCATTTTGTATTCACCAAAATTAGTTGGTTGTTTTTCCTTTAAGCGATAGCCGTTCAATGGTTCAATGATAAGCGCCGGTTCATCTGCTTCAAGCAATGTGTTGTAAAATGCGGAAGCAACTGTCATGTTTCTTGGAACACAGATATTGATACCTCTGCAAGCTGAAAGAATCATTCCCATTGGTGACCCGCTGTGCCATACTCCTTCAAGTCGGTGACCTCTTGTTCTGATGATCACAGGTGCTTTCTGCATTCCCTTTGTTCTCCATTGTACCGTTGCAAGATCATCACTCATGATCTGTATGGCATATAATAGGTAATCTAAATACTGTATTTCTGCAATGGGACGTAAACCACGCATGGCTAATCCGATCGCTTGCCCGATAATGGTCGCCTCTCTGATCCCGGTATCAAATACTCTTTCTTCTCCGAATTTTAATTGCAATCCTTCAAGTCCCTGATTCACTCCTCCGATCTTTCCTGAATCTTCGCCAAAGATCAATACCTCGGGATATTTTTTCAATATTGCTTCAAAATTATCTCTGAGGATCTCTCTTCCGTCCATCATCTTGTCGTCGGTATAAACAACGGCATTCGGACTCACATGCTTTAAACTTCTTGCAGAATCTGAATACAAAAAGGTGCTATATCTTTCTTCATTCTCTGCCTTGGCATTGTTCAGCCAGTTCAGTAATTTTTGTCGTGCCTCGTTATTATTGCCAATACTGCTTCTTAAAACATTTTTAACGGCTGCATGAATATCCTTTCTGATCGGCTCTTTGATCGAATTCAGTTCAACTTTTAATTTAAGAGCATCTTCTGTTCCTAATTCCTCGAAAATAGCAGTGATCTCAGCAACTTCTTTTTTTATGGGTGTCAGATACTCGGACCATGCATCATTCTTTGCGTTCTTTACTGTTTCTTTAGCATCCTCTTCTATCTTATCCAATTCATTCTCTTTAGCCAATGCATTTTCAATTATCCATTCGCGCATCTTTTTTACACAGTCAAAATCATTCTCCCACTGTAATCTTTCTTTACTCTTGTAGCGCTCATGCGATCCACTAGTACTGTGTCCCTGTGGCTGCGTCACTTCTTCAACATGTACCAAAACCGGAACATGTTGTTCTCTGCATACTTTCGCAGCACGTTCATAGGTTTCGCATAAGTGTGCGTAATTCCATCCTTTGGTTTTGAATATTTCATAACCCTTCCCTTCATTTTCTCTCTGAAATCCCTTCAAGATCTCTGATATACTTTCTTTGGTAGTCTGGTATTTCTTTGGCACGGAGATCCCATGCCCGTCGTCCCAGACACTGATCAGCATAGGCACCTGAAGCACTCCTCCTGCATTTACCGTTTCCCAGAACAATCCTTCACTTGTACTTGCATCTCCGATCGTACCAAATGCAATTTCATTTCCGTTGTTACTATATTCAGTAAATGGCGAGGTATGTAAATTTTTATTTATTCTGTAGAAGTGGGAGGCATATGCCAAACCAAGCAACCTTGGCATCTGAGATCCTGTAGGAGATATATCTGAACTTGAATTCTTTTGTTTGACCAATGCTTTGAAAGAACCATCCGGATTTAAACTGTGTGTTCCAAAATGTCCGTTCATTTGTCGTCCCCCGCTCATAGGTTCATATTGAAGATCTGTATGTGCATACAAGCCTGCAAACCATTGTTTGATAGAGAGAAGTTCAGAGGCAAACATGAATGTCTGATCTCTGTAGTAACCACTTCTGAAATCGCCGTTTTGGAACACTTTGCTCAATGCAACTTGAGCTAGTTCCTTTCCATCACCGAAAATTCCAAACTTAGCCTTACCCGTAAGCACTTCTTTACGGCCAAGCAAACTTGCCTGGCGGCTTTCATTGATCATTTTAAAATCAGCAAGTACGATCTTCTTAAAATCGTCGAAACTTAATTTACTATTTGCTGTCGCACTTTCTTCTTGTCCCATTAGAGTACACTTACCTTACAAATATAGTATTTTACACAAATAAGACATACGTTAAAAAAGAAAATTTAGGCTAAAAAATAAGGAACATCGGCCTTATTGGTTTATATTTGGTTAAATAAAATAAAACTCAATGCGTAAAATTTTACTCTCTACCTTCTTAGGGTTGGCCCTGATAAGCAAAGCACAAGAACCCCATATGTGCGGAACCACAGATGTCACGAATCAGTTCTTCATAGAGCACCCTGAATTGAAGGCTAAGTTTGAGCAACATCTTAAAGCTTCAGAAGTGACTGAAGAAATGATCAATAATCACAAGAATAAAACTGCTGCCGCTACTGTTACAATTCCTATTGTATTTCATATTTTACATACGGGCGGCGGAGAAAATATATCTGACGCTCAAATACAAGATGCCGTTTCTATCCTAAACAGGGATTATCAAAAGTTAAATCCGGATACGACTGTGGTTTTACCGGTGTTCAAGAGCAGGATCGCCGATATTCAATTTGCATTTGTGCTTGCTAAAATTGACCCGAGTGGTAATTGCACGAACGGGATCATTCGCCATTATGACACAAAGACAAACTGGAGCAGTAATAATCCAAGTTTTTATGCCTATACCTGGCCCGCGAATAAATATTTAAACGTTTATGTTGTTAAATCTATTTCAAGTGGTGCGGCAGGCTATACTTTTCTACCAGGAACTCCTATACCCGGTAGCATGGATGCTATTGTAATTCTAAGTAATTATGTTGGAAGTATCGGCACAGGAAATCCTTTTACTTCAAGAGCATTGACACATGAAGTTGGACATTGGTGTAATCTTGAGCATACATGGGGATCTACCAATAATCCTGAAGTTGCATGCGGTGATGATGGTGTTTCTGATACTCCAATTACAAAAGGATTCAGTTCTTGCCCTGTGAATAATTCAGATGTATGTACTCCGGGAACCCCAGAGAACTTGCAGAACTATATGGATTATTCTTACTGCAGCAGAATGTTCACAACAGGCCAGGGCGTACGAATGCAGGCCGCCCTCAATAGTCCTACTGCAGGCAGAAATAATTTATCCAGTCCTGCTAATTTAGCTGCAACCGGAATCACCTCTTCTACCACAAATTGTATTCCTATGGTACAGATCATGGCACTTCCTTCTTTAAGTGTTTGCTCGGGCACTCCATTAACGATCAACTCATATACTTCTAATGCACCGGCAACATCGTATTCCTGGTCCAGCTCGGTTGGAACGATCAATAATTCCACGCTGGCATCCATCAGCATTAATTTTCCGGGACCGGGAAGTGCTACTGTTACCTGCGTTGCTTCTAATACAAACGGAAGCAGTACGGCCAGTGCGATCATAACCATTCTAAATGGTCAAAGCGAGATCACTCAGGCCAACAGCGAAAGTTTTGAGAACAATGCAATCCCTAATTTCTGGAATGTATTGAATCCTACAACTACTTTCGTGAAATGGGAACCTACAGTACTGGCTGCTTCACAAGGAAGTGTGAGCTTTTTCATTCCGGGTGAAACAGCTGTTTCCAATGGAATTGAAACATTAGAAACCCCTGCTTATGATTTTCTGAATAATCCAAACTTTGGTTTTACATTCAAGTATGCTTATGCGAGACAAACACCAACGCACAACGATATTTTTAAAGTGCAGGCCAGTTCTAACTGTGGTTCAACTTGGACCGATGTTTATGTTCCCAGCATAGCAACGATGGCTGCAAATTCAGGAGGTGTTAGCAATGTACCTTTTGTTCCATCGCCGGCACAGTGGGTGCTTTATAATTTAGGTGAGCACCCTAATTTCGGTGCCTTTTTGACCATGCCTTCTGTTCGTCTTCGTTTCTATTTTCAGGAAGATGCAGGTGGAGTTGGATTCGGAAACAGGATCTATTTGGATGAGATCAATTTTGATATTCCCGCTGGGATCAATGAATTCACAAGACAAATTCAATTACAGTTAATGCCGAATCCAAGCAATGGTGATTTCAAAATACAATTTACTCTAAGCGATCCGGCTGCATTCTCGTATGAATTGACATCAGTGACAGGTCAGCTTATTGAGCGTTCCGTTAAAACAAACCTGAATCCAGGAAAACAGGAAAAGAATATCCAGAAAAGTTCAGAATTAAGTGCGGGAATTTACTTCCTTACCTTAGACCTGAATGGGATAAAAGCTGTTAAAAAGATCGTCGTGAACTAAAAACCCGTAAACAAGGGTAGAACAATTCCTTTCAACTAAATTAGGTTTGTATAATGAAAAAGATACAAACCTTTTTTTTTGCATTGCTCTTTTCGTTTTTTATTATACATGGACAAAACACGATCGTGTCTCCATTTAAAGACGGAAAAGATGTTATAAAGCAAATATTCAATGCCTATGCACCTGAAAAATGGTACCGGCATTTCACCTTCAGTCAAGAGACCAAATTCTTTAAAGAAGGTAAAGCAGAAAAGACAGAGATCTGGCATGAATCGAGCAGTTCTCCCGGAAAATTGCTGATCAAATTCAACACCAAGGATTCAAAGGATGGCGTGCTCTTCAAAGGGAATAAAGTATACGTGTTCAAAGAAGGAAAGGAAGTAATGAGTAAACCCACCGTTCATGAATTGACCCTGGCAGCCTTTGATATTTATTTTTTAAAGCCGGAGAAAAGTATTTATTTGCTGGATTCCCTGAAATTCGATCTTAAGAAAGTTCGATACGATAAGTTAGAAGGTAAGTTGATGATCGTTATTGGTGCTGATAAAGGAGATACACTCAGCAATCAGCTTTGGTACGATGAAGAGCATTTGTATTTGAGAAAAATGACCTTCAATCATGGAAAAGAATTGAGGGAAGTTGAACTCACCAATTATAAAACAATGAATAAATATCAAGTGGCTACTAAAATAATCTTCAAGATCGATTCAAAATTGGTGATGGAGGAAAATTATTTTGATATTAAATTTCTAAAGGCAGAACCCAAGGATCATTTCGAACCTGATAAATTCAGCGAAATTAAATTAGAATAGGTCTTATTTATTGAGAATGATCTTCTCTGAGGACAATCCATTCTTTGAAAGAACATGAATGAAATAGATGCCATTTGTTTGTTCGCTGAGATCAATATGAAATAACTCATTCGGGTTTTCCACTCCTCTAATCGCTCTAAAAACAGTCTCTCCTAAAAGATTGGTTACGGTCACCTCACTGTTTGCTAACACACCTTCCAAGCTGAATGACCCTGTGCCCGGATTCGGGCTGGCATTTATTTTTTCGATCTCACTGCATTGAACGGCCGTCAATGCCAGTTCTTTCATTTGTCCTTGATGATCGTATTGCTTCAATGAATAATAACTCAATCCATGAACTGGACTTTCGTCAACAAATGAATACTTTCTGCTCTGGTGACTGTTGCCTGCACCAGTTATCGTGCCAATGGTTTCAAAGTTGATTCCATCAATTGTACGTTCTATGCTAAAATGATGATTCTCGACTTGAGAAGCTACTTCCCAATTGACCAGAACTTTTTCAGTCTTGCAAACAGCCTCAAAATTCACTAATTCTACAGGCAAAACACAAGGTGGGGCCGCGTAGGTCACTCTAAGATTTGAAGTTGTTCCGCTGATGATCTTATAGTTCGTGGAAGGTTCATTATTGAATTGCATGGCTACCTGAAACCATCCCAATGGTAATTGCGCCTGTAATAATGCATTTGCACTTGCGCCTAAACTATAATACCCATACACGCCAATGGCTCCTATTGTAAAAGAAGTATAAAATCCTGTTCCAAAATCATTATAGGCGGCGGGAGTAATAGCGCCATAAGGACCAAAAGCACCAGTAACATCATTGATGAAAACCAATTCAGGGGTGGCATTTGCTTCGCCAGTCACATTTGCCTGATATTCCACATCAATGATGCAGGAAGTAGAAGGAATCGCTGTTGTATTGAATTTATTCCATGCCCGGTGAGTTAAGTTTGAACAGCAAACACCAAGAAAGACGACTACAGGATTATCAACAAAATTATTAGGAGACTGCCATCCTCCGGTAGTCCCGGCGATCACGATGGTTGGATCGATAGAAACAGGATAAATTGTATTGGTATGTTTCAACCAACTTACCGGAACCAAAGTAGCAAGTTTCCATTGATCGTTTTCCAATTTAAGGGAATAAAGTCCTTGTACCGGATTCGATCCGTCAGATTGCAAACCATATTGATCAAAAAATACTGGCTCAGGAATAGTGAGAACCTGATCTCCTTTTGAATCCAGGATCAACAAAGCACCGGAAGTCAATGACACATCATTCTTATTCATACCGGTGATCTTCCAGCCTGCAGGTAACTCTAAGGTTTCTTGAAAACCAAAGTATCCCGAGTTTACATTATTGATACATTCAGGAAGTGCATTTAAAATAATATTGTTCTTTAATTGGCCTTTTAGTACAGCATATTCGTCAGAAACATTCGGATATATATTTACATAGCCGATCTTGTTGTGATCGACGTTTGCGATCGAATTATTCAAAACATTTTCAGTAGGTATTAAAATGTTCTGCTCGTTCAGCCAAACCGGAACTTTAACAGAATGTATGAATACTTCACTTGATTCATTCAGCAATAAGCGAATCTTTGATGTATTACTTATGTTAATGGGAAAATACGTTTGCATGACATTACTCTCATTCACCAAGTCGCCTTGCACAGATCTGATCTCTGTGTCGATCTCTTCCCATTTACCATTCTTTTTAAAATGCACAGGAGCTGTTGATAACACTGCCTGAAAAGTACCGGATGGATTCAAAAAAACTTTGGAATACATTTCGCGTTTGCTTTTGATCTCAATTCCGGATTGTAAGGATGTGTTATTCTGTGCGTATGACAGAAATGCAGAAAGAATAGCTGCCAGTAAAAAAGAAAAGCCCTTTTTCATTGCTAATCAAATTTACGCTATTTCTATCAATAAAGCTATGATCTTAGCCGGTGTGCCTTTAATTATAGGCTTTCGGTGTTAAAACAACGATACGATCAAAAGAAAATATCGTCCTTATTAATTCTGTAGATACTTACAGGAAGATCGAACCATGTGGTCTCTTTTTCTTTTCTCAAACCATTCTTGAGTGCAACTGCTATCGAATTTTTGTTCTCTCTGTGAATGATGGAAATAATGGAATCAAAATCAGAATTTTCCGCACCATATTTTATAAAGGCCTGAGCTGCCTCCGGGGCATATCCCCTACCCCAATACTCACGAAGAATATGGTAGCCAACCTCAAGTTCTTTTTTACCATCCACTTCCTGTAACAACAATCCGCATTGTCCGACAAAGGCACCGGTTTCTTTACTGACGAGGGCCTGTAAGCCGTATTTTTCTTCTTTATACCTGTTGATTTGTTTTTCGATCCAGTATCTTGCTCTCTCCACAGGACTGGCAAAATCGGTCTTTGGAAAATACCGTGTACAATCTTCATTCTTCAGAAATCGTGTCCAGATCTCTTCATCTTTTTTCGTCAGAAAGCGGGTAACTAAACGCGCAGTCTCGATATTATCCTGATATAGGTATTTCTTTTTGATACGATGTAAAAGTACTCCTTTTTATATTGGAAGTCTTATAATCTTTGGATTGTGTACAATTAAAGTGACACTTACAATTCTACACTCACTTTTGAGATCACGTCAAAAAAAAACCGGCATAAACCGGATTTTTTTATCACCTTGATAGGAGTCTTTTTAAATTCTAATGCCGATCACACAAACATCGTCTACTTGTTCCAAAGGACCTTTCCAATCTTCAAACTTTTTATTTAAAAGTTCCTTCTGTTCTTCCAATGGTAAATGACTGGTAGAAAGTAGCATGTCCTGCAATTGTTTGTATTTGAATTTTTTTCCTTTTGGGCCACCGAATTGATCTGCGAAACCGTCAGTGAATGTATAGATCGTATCACCTTTTTTAAGGTCGATTGATTGTAATGTAAATGGTTTTAATTCATCATGGTACTTACCCACCGGCATTTTATCCGGTTTGTACTCGGTAACCTGACCATCGCGAACAAGCCACAGAGGATTGTTTGCCGCGGCAAATTCCAGTTTATTATTTTCAAAATCATATACGCAAAGTACACAATCCATACCATCCTTACTTTCTTCTTCGCTTCCTTCCGGATTCAAAGAGTCGATGATCCCTTTACGTACATTGTCCAAGATCTCGTTCGGATGCTTTAAATTCTTCTCAAGAATAGACTCATTTAGGCGAGAAATGCCCACCATGCTCATCAGCGCACCCGGCACACCATGTCCGGTGCAATCCGCTGTACAAATAAAAAACAATTCATTCTTACTGCCTGTTGGCTTATGTGCCTGTGCGTAGTAAAAGTCTCCACTTACAATGTCTTTTGGCTTGTAAAGGATAAAGAAGTTCTTTGTAGCTGTTTCCATGACCTTAAATATAGAATTTTTAATTCAAAATCGCCAATTGCCTAAAAAAATATTTTTAAGGGCTTATTCACTGCTGTCCTTAATATAAATCACCATTTGAAATTGCTTACTTTTCTGGATAAAAAAAAGCCATCCGTTTACGAATGGCTTTTCTGAGTTTATATAGGTTTAAGCTCCTACTTTCTGACCTTTCAAAACGGCCACCATTGTTTTACCAATATCAGCCGGACTTTCGCAAACAACGATTCCATTCTCTTTCAAAATGGCCATTTTAGCTTGAGCTGTATCTTCTGCTCCACCAACAATAGCTCCGGCATGACCCATGGTACGACCTTTTGGCGCTGTTTGTCCGGCAATGAATCCAACAACAGGTTTCTTATTTCCGTTCGCTCTGATCCAACGAGCAGCATCTGCTTCATAACTTCCGCCGATCTCTCCTATCATCACGATCGCTTCTGTCTCCGGATCATTCATCAATAATTCTACTGCATCTTTGGTTGGTGTACCAATGATAGGATCTCCTCCAATACCAATTGCAGTTGTAATTCCCATTCCCGCTTTCACGATCTGGTCGGCTGCCTCATAGGTTAAAGTTCCACTTTTACTTACAATTCCGATCTTTCCTTTCTTGAAAACAAATCCAGGCATGATACCCACTTTTGCTTCACCTGCTGTGATCACACCCGGACAGTTAGGTCCGATCAATCTGCAAGTACGTCCTTTTAAATATTCTTTTACTTGTATCATGTCCTTTACAGGAATACCTTCTGTAATACACACGATCACTTTAATTCCTCCGTCAGCTGCTTCCATAATGGCATCTGCAGCAAATGCAGCAGGTACAAAAATGATGGATACATCAGCTCCTGTTTCTTTCACAGCATCAGCAACCGTATTAAATACCGGCTTTTCTAAATGCTTTGTTCCACCTTTACCCGGCGTAACACCACCAACCACATTGGTACCATATTCTATCATTTGTGTAGCGTGAAATGTACCTTCACCACCTGTAAATCCCTGTACGATGACTTTGGAATTCTTATTTACTAAAACTGACATATAATTTGAATTTGAAAGACGAATATACTTACTTATTTGAATGTAAACAAGAATAATATCACAAGAGTTTTAAAGCGGTCACAAAAGGGAAGAATCAAATAATAATGACTTAAATTAGCCCTATGAACGGTCACATTCACCTCTATACCGATGGTGCTGCCAGCGGAAATCCGGGTCCGGGCGGCTATGGCGTGGTGCTTCTTTATGATCATCACCGAAAAGAATTGAGCGGAGGATTCAGATTGACCACCAATAACCGAATGGAATTGCTTGCTGTTATTTTGGGATTAGAAAGCATCACCGATAAAAGTAAACCCGTTAAAATATTTTCCGACAGCAAGTATGTTGTAGATGCCATTAATAACAAATGGGTCTTTGGCTGGAAACAAAAAGGATTTGAGAAGAAAGCCAATCCCGATCTTTGGAAAAGACTACTGTTGGTTTACAATGTAAATAAACATGAATTCATTTGGGTAAAAGGTCATGCCGATAACAAGGAGAACAATCGTTGTGATGAATTGGCTGTAGCAGCGTACAAGAAACCGGACCTCATAGCAGATGAAGGATATGAAGCTTTAAAGCGTGGAGAAATTGGGTTTTAGAGGGGAAATTTGTATTTATCAAGCATTGATGACTCCATTTTTAACACAGGCAATCAAAAGAAAGCTAGTATTATTGGTTTTATTTTTCATTTTGTTTGCTTAATTTTCTGCTATGAAACAGGGCTCGAGTAAATTGACCTTCGATTTTTGTGAGATTGTCTTGACGAAAGATGGCTTGTTTCATATCGATATTTTCCCAAATTCAAATATTGGAAAAACAGAAGTTATCAGTATTGTTGATGCTATGTTGAAATTAAGTAAAGGAGAGATTTTGCCTGCTCTTATTTTGATGGGAGAATTCACCGAAATATCAAAAGAAGCAAGAGAATATACTGCCGATCCAAAAAGACCTTTGGCTGCGAATGCACTGGCGTTTGTACTGAATAATTCGGGACATCGCATTATTGCCAATTTCTTTATGGCATTAAATAAACCGGTAAAGCCAGTGCGATTTTTCAAAAAAGAAAAAGAGGCTTTGCTGTGGCTGAATCAGTTTAAATTGAAAAAAAGCTTTTATTTAGATAATATAGAAGTATAGTTTGAATGCTATAAAAGCAGAAGCACAAACGAAACGAATCTATTCCTGTTCATCGTAATCAATCAAGTCTATGAAAATCATAAAGAATATTTTGATCGTGATTGCCTCCGTTTTCATTGGAGGATTTGTAAACATGGGCATCATCATGATCAGCTCATCTATAATTCCTCCACCCGAAGGTGTGGATGTTACCACTATGGAAG
>DAORJH010000005.1:0-20143 GCA_035438925.1 Bacteroidia bacterium
TCAAAGGCCAATCGAAGATGATGTATCTCTGCCGTTTTAAATTTATTTGTTTCTAAGTAATTTTTCAGGGAAGCAAAAAAAGCATCATCGCCCACTGCTTTTCTCAGCATGTGAAGTATCTGTCCTCCTTTGGCATAACTGAATCCATCGAACATATCTTCTCTGTCTTCATAATCAAAGCGAATCAAATTCACTTCTTTCGTAGAAAACAAATAACCTGATCTGCTTCCTGCGTGATGATGATCGGCTGCATCTCTGCCATTCTTGTATTCTTCCCATAAATATTCTCCGTAAGTTGCAAAACTTTCATTCAGTGGAAGATTGCTCCAGCTTTCACAGGTAACAAGATCGCCGAACCATTGATGAAATAATTCGTGGGCGATGATGTCTGTTCCCTTTTTGCCATCGATCATCTCTCTTGTTGTTTGATATACGGCAAAATCTCCATGTAAAGTTGCGCTTGTGTTTTCCATGGCTCCACTTACATAATCACGAACTGCGATCTGTGCATATTTTGGCCAGGCATAAGGCACACCCAGACGATTCGAATAGAATTCGATCATTTCCTTAGTGTCACCAAAAATGGCTTTTGCATGAGGCTCATATTCTTTTTCCACATAATAAGAGATCTCTTTTCCTCTCCAGGGCTCATGCACTACCTTTTGAAATTGTCCGACTGCCATCATCGCCAAATAAGGTGCATGTGGGTCATCCAGTTTCCAGTGATCTGTGCGCGTGCCATCCGCATTTGTGGTGGAGTTGATCATAGTTCCATTTGAAAGTGTTGTGTATTTACTATCAACTGTCATCAGGATCTCTTGTGTCATTTTCTCAGATGGATTGTCATTGGTTGGAAACCATGCCGAATTTGATTCTGTTTCACCTTGCGTCCAAATCTGTGGCATTTTATGTGGATTTTCTCCAGTTGGATTGATAAAGTAAAGTCCTTTATCGCTGTTGATTGCTGCGCTTCCTCCAATCTTCAACTCATTTGGTTTTGCGATATAGGTGATCTCCAGTCTCAATAATTCAGCAGCAGTAAATACTCTTGGAAGTGTGATAGTGATCGAGTCGTTTTCGTATTTGAATGTGTGTCCACTTAGTTGTGTTGGAGTAAGAGAAGTGATCTCTTTGCCGGATTTATCTTTCGAAACGGTTTTTTTAAGTTCCGAAACTTGAATGCTTTTTATCTCCATGCCACGGGCGTTGAGATAAAGTTTATCGGAGGGGTAGAAATGTTGTTTCAGATCAATGGTTGCTTTGCCGGGTATTTGACTTTTCTGCCAATCAAAACTTACTTCCAGGCGAGTGTGAAGGATATCACTGTTCCTGATAACGGAAGCTCTGTAAACCTTGTTTTCAACCGGTTCTTTTGATGAGATGCTGATCGTATCCAGTTGTATCACGGGAACATCGGCAACCGGTGTTTTTCCATTTTGTTTTTTTGTCTTGCAGGATAAAATAAGCGCCAGGCTCAATCCGATCAGGGTAATTCTTTTCATTTTTTGAAATAAGAGTAATGACAAATTTGGTATTATTTTCCAATAAAGCCAAGCGCATTTTGGGGGATATTGACTCAGGAAAGAAGTTGATAGGCTGCCATAGCAGAAAAATAGGCCAAAGCACTCATGTAGACGAACTGTATGCCTACCCATTTCCAGCTCTTTGTTTCTCTTTTCACCACTGCGATCGTACTCATGCACTGCAAGGCAAACGCATAGAAGAGAAGTAATGCCCAGCAAACAGCCGGGGTATAGACTTTTTTTCCTTTTACATCCTTTTCAGAACTGAGTGTTTGACGTATACCCTCTTCATTTTCTCCTGCTGCGTAAATGGTGGCAATGCTTCCAACAAAAACCTCTCTTGCTGCAAATGAAGTAATGAGGGCTATTCCCATTTTCCAGTCAAATCCCATTGGTGAAATGGCGGGTTCAATGCTATGTCCAAACTGGCCGATGTACGAATATTCCAGTTTCTGTGCCATTAATGAACTCACTGAATCATTGCTTGTGCCGGACTGATTCATTCTTTCCAGACTAGCATTTACTTTTTCAAATTCAACTCCACTACCGTGAGAACTCAGAAACCAGAGGATGATGGAAATGGCCATGATAATTTTTCCCGCCTCCATCACAAACACCTTGATCTTATTATATACCAGTATGAAGATATTCTTTAAATGGGGTGCGCGATAAACAGGCATTTCCATTATATAAACTGAACTCTCATTTGTTTTGATCACCTTCTGCATAACGAAAGCCGTGAGCATTGTGAACACAAATCCAATAAGATACATCATGAATAACACCAAGCCTTTCGTTCCGAAAAAGCCATTTCCTGTTTCAGGTGGAAAAAGCAAAGAGATCAACAGGGTATAAACCGGTAACCTGGCCGAACAACTAACTAACGGCAAAATGAAGACCGTTATGAGTCTTTCTTTGTAATTGTTAATGGAACGGGTTGCTAATATTGAAGGCACTGCGCAGGCTGTGCCGCTGATTAGTGGAATAACAGAGCGGCCATTAAGTCCAAATTTTCGCATGAGCTTGTCCATTATGAAACCGGCTCTTGACATGTACCCGGAATCTTCTAGTATTCCAATAAATAAAAACAAAAGTCCGATCTGAGGAATGAAGATCAACACGCCACTTAGACCACTAATGATGCCGTTACAGATAAGATCGTTCAAGATCCCGGGTGGCAACAAACTTGAAACGGTATTCTGCAAATTTAAGAATGCGCCTTCCATCCATTGCATGGGATATTCTGCAACAAAAAAGATGAACTGAAAGACCAGAAAGAGAACAGCGAGAAGCAAGAGGTATCCAAAATATTTATGAGTGGCAACCTTATCTACCTTTGCTGAAAATTCACGCATCAGCAATTTTGTAGGTGAATGAACGTGTTTTGAAAGTAAATAGTTTATTTTACTTATTCGTGACAGCTGGTCTGACGTGGCAAAATCCATATCATCCTTGTTTTTCAGAAGTGCATCCCGATACGATTCATACTTCTTGCTGTCAGAATTTTCAAAAAATGAACTATGACTAACGCGGGAAGAGAGGATCTCTTTCTTCAGTTCTTCTATTCCTTCCTTTGTTCTTGAATTCACAGGAATAACGGCTACTCCAAGCGTATGGCTTAATCCTTCAATGTCGATCTCAATTTTCTGCTTTTTGGCTTCATCCATCATGTTCAGAACAACCACAGTTCTGTGTTTCAGGTCCAATACTTGAGTAGCTAAAAGCAAATTCCTCTTTAGGTTTCCGGCATCCAGCACAAGAACGACTACATCGAAATTTTCGGAGGAATCCAAAAGAGAAGAACAAGCTACTTTTTCATCAATGGTCTTTGGAAAAAGGCTGTAAATGCCGGGAAGATCCAAGACTGAAATTTCGTATTTCAATTGATCCGTTTGATAAGAATACTGACCTTCAAACTTTTCTACTGTAACACCTGCGTAATTTCCTGTCTTTTGGTTTAAGCCTGTAAGTGCATTGAAAAGGCTTGATTTTCCCGCGTTTGGATTACCAGCGAGAACAAGCTTTAAATTTTTATTGATGTTAGTGGACACAGATCAGACAAGTTCTACCATCACGTGGCCAGCCTCCTCAACCCGAAGGCTTAATTCGTCGGAGCCAAGAGAGATCGATATAGGGCAACCTAGTGGAGCTTTTTTTGATATCTCTACCATTTCTCCGGGAATACAACCCATTTCCATTAATTTCAAGGCAATTTCTTTATTATCAATGAATTTGATAACTGCGTGCTCGCCCGGTAACAACTCCGCCATGGTTTTCATAGGACAAATAATCAATAAAATTAGTGAAAACGAGACAAATCACCTATACCCTAATAAAGGTATTGCGTTGTTAAAACGGCACAAAAGTAAGTCCCACCATGAAGTTGAAACGCTGGGTCGGGTAATTCTCCCATCGGTAATAGCGCTGATTGGCCACGTTACCTGCTTTTACAAAAAAGCTCATCATTTTACTGTATCTGTATTCCGCCTCCAATGAAACATCGAACCAGCCACTGATCTGTTTTGGAACCAATACGCGACTTGTGTCATTCTTAGGAAGAGATAAGGCCCACTGACTTCCCATTACGTAAACATCCGCTTTTAAGATCAATTTACTTTGAATGTTGTATAGACAGGAGAAGGTCATGTCAAAATCGGGTTTATGATAAGCCCGTGCTAATTTTTCAGTTGTATAGAGGTAATAATTTCCTTTTGCGATGAGCTGCACTTTTTCCTTGTATCGATAAGTAACTGCGCCACTTACATTCAAGAGAGTAGCATTATCATACATGACATCAAACTGATTATAAAGCTGTGCGGGATTATTGTAGTTGATCGCGTAAAAATGCATGTTTTGATATTGACCGTAACTTACTCTTGCGTCATAAGCCGTATTGCTGCTGATATCCCCTTTTAGTCCGAGAAAGAAATTGTATTTGTTATTGGTGTTCTGGTAATTTATCGTGGTATCCACAAACGCATTCTCGTTTGTCAAACTACGCATACTGTTCTTCCTTAATCCTCCGGTGATCCCTGCGTAAGGAATAATCATATTCTCAAACACGTCATACTGCACATTTAATTTGGGATAAACATAGAATTTTGTTGTATCTCTGAATTGATCTAACGTTGCGGTAAGTCCGAGCTCAGCATTCCATTTTTTACCCCGCGCCTCAAACGAGGGAGAAAGGTTTACGATCAGATCATTCACTGTATCATTACTTTGTTTGTGATTATAGTAATCTGTATTTAGGCCAATATTCAGCTTTTCTTTATTGAGGAACATACTAGTTAAAACGCCCAGCTTTATATTATTCTCTGTTTCTCTGTTCAAATTTCCGAGGTTGTAGTAGCTTAAGCTGATGTCGTGATTGATGTGCGTGCTATCGGTATAATGGCTTTGCAAACGGATCTTAGGTTCAAAGATCTGATACCTTTGCTTCGCAAAATCCTTATCGGTGATCTTATTTACCGAAGTGTCAAATCCATAATACCTGAATGCATTTCGTTCATAATTGAAATCTCCACTTAGCGTATGTTTCTTGTAAAACTGTTTTCCGTATACATTTGCAATATTATCGCTGAATCCACCATAGCCATGATCCTCCAGATGTGTATCGCTTGACAAATGCTTTAAATGTGCGCCGAAACTTTTCTCTCTGCTGCGTTTATTTCCTATCCAGAATTCGCCATAAGGCATACTGTAAAATGGTCCGTAACCTCCTTTTAGTAAAGCACTGTAAAGTTTGGGCAAAGGTTCATTTTGCATTTTTGCAGCATCGATCGTCTGAACCTGGTATTTCGGAAATAAAGGATTGCTTTGAATGCTGTATTGAATGTTGCCAATTCTCTTGACTGTGTCTTTTATCTCAGGAATGTCGCCATACTTCACTGCATCTTTAATTGTAGGGACAAAACTACTTGTTGCTACATAATTGATGTCGTGCAGATTTGTTTGCGCCACTGTAACAGCAATGTATCCTAAAAGCATTGCAAGTATCAGTAGGATCCTGATGGTTCTTTTATCTCTTTCAGAAATATTACGATGAAGAGTTGGGGTGTGACCGATGATATGTAACGCGCCTTTTTCCATTATTTTGGTTCTTCAATTACATTATTCTCATTCGGCACTGTGCTTCCCGGAACTTCGGGAGTTTTTTCTTTCTGGATATTCTGATCGTTTTCTGACTGTTTGAAATCGATCTTCAGATCATTGTTAGCCGGAGGAGCTGCCGGTGCTTCTTTCTCCTGTTTTGCTTTCAAGTCTTGTAATTTTGCTTTCGCTTCATCAACATATTCCTGTTTCAATTTTCCTTCAATGATGCTTTCCAACACAACCTGTGCATCTGCATAATCTCCTTTTGCAATGTAGGCATCAGCAAGAAGAAGCATGGCTTTGTTGTTCCATTCATCATTCGTGTATTCGTACCCAATCAGTTTATTCACCAGTTTTTCTACTTCTTTAAAATCCTGCTTTGTGTAATTGATCTTCGCCATGTAATAATATGCTTCTGCTCCCTTTATATTCTTGGAATTCTTGGCAATTGATTTGAATTCTAGCATGGCATCATCCATTCGGTTTGTTTCGTAAAGTGACCTGGCTTTAATATAAGAAGCTTCGCTAGTTTGCTGAGGACTCAATTTTTCGGTATTCATTACTTTGGTACACTCATTCAAAGCCGTTTCATATTCATTTAGACAAAATGCAGCTCGCATGGCGCCGAATTTTCCGGCACTTTTATTTGCAGGAACTTCAGCAACTTCCTGTAGCTGTATGAATAAAGGAAGAGCCTCCTTATACTTTTTGTCCTTGTTGTACATATAAGAAGCTTTTACCAATGAAACCTCACTGTACATTCCCCTTGGTTTATTGATCACATGCAAATACCCCAGCATGGCTTTCTCGAAATTACTCTTGCTGTAGTTACACTCTGCTGAAACAAAATTCGCCTCTGTAATGTACTTTCCATTCGGGAATTTGCTTATGTAAGATTCCCATTTCGGTAGGGCGAGGTCACAATTCTTTTGATTGTAAAATGCATCATAAGCAGCAGAATAAGAAGCTTTCTCCAACTGATTTTCTGAAAGTGGATTGCCGATCGAAGCAAAGTACTTCTCCATTTCATCGATCTGTCCTTTTTCAGTATAGATCTTCTTGATCGTTTCTAACACTTCTTTCGCGGCATCGCTTTTACTATCGTACTTCACAAATTTGTCAAAGTACTCGAAAGCCTTATCATCTTCTTTCTTGGCGTAGTAGATGTTCCCTAACTGCGCATAACAATTCTGTGTGAATGAGGAATTGGGATAGTTCTTCAGGATCTTGTTATAATAAATGATGGCATTCTCCTGGTCCTTCAGATTCTGTAAATACGTATCGGCGATCTCATTCAATGATGCGCTTAAATAATTAGAAGCCGGGAAACCACTTTCTATCTTTTTTAACTCTGTTACCTTACTCTCAAATTTTCTGTTCAATCCGTCACACAAGCCTTTTTGAAACAAAGCATAATCCACATCCGACTTCGCAACATCGATCACTTTCTTATAGTAATCAGAAGCCTGCGCATAATCGCTGTTCATGAAATAACTGTCCGCAGTTCTGATATTGGCATCATTCACCTTTAATGCATCTTGTTTAGATTCGGTCATCAGGAATTTACGGAAAGAAATATGCGCGTTTGTATAATCCTCCTTCTGTTTTCTCTGAAAATAAGCATAGCCCAGGGAATAATTACTCAATTCATATTCCTTTAGTTGTACAGCGCCTTCCATCAATTGAAATGCTTTCCAGGTATCAATTGCCGTTGTGTAATCTTTTCTGATATAAGATATTTCTCCCAGCCAATACTGACTAAGAGCGCTTATTTTTAGATCTGCTTTATTCGTGAGTGCCTTTTTAAATTCCTTTTCTGCGTTATTCAGGTCGTTATTATTGAAACACTCTACGCCATGAAAATAAATGAGCTTTTGATAAGTTACTTTCAGAATAGGGTCGATGGTTTCCATATTCTCTATACTCTTAATTGCCTGCTCGTAATTTCTTGTTGTAGAGTAAACATTCAAAAGATATTTATAACATTCATCTTTTCTTGGGGAAGAAGGGAACTCTTTCAAATATTTACTGAATCCTCTTACGGCATCATTGAATGGACTGAAATCAAGTTCATAGCTTAGTTTCGCAAAGCTGAAGAGTGCATCCTCTGTGATCTTCTTGTCAAAATTCTGCTGATAAGCGCTGTAAAATGAATTCTTTGCTTTGAGCTTATCTCCAAGCTTCAAATAACAATCCCCCATGTGATACCAGGCGTTCTGTGCAAGCGAATCTTTGTTCTCTGTTGCTTCCTCTAAGTGTTTAACTGCATTCTGACAGTCGCCGGTTTTGTAATAACAATAGCCTATTGCATAATTCCCTGCAGGATTGGTGCCGAGATCTGTCTTTTTTAGGAACGGAAGCGCTCCGGAATAATCCTTGAGATTAAAATGGCTTTCGCCTATCATTCTGTTAATATCCCCGTATCTCTGAACATGTGTGCTATCCTTTAAAAGTTCAGGGCCTTCTTTGACTACTTGTTCAAATTTATTCTGAATGAAATAGATCTGAGTGATGTAATATGGAACAACAGTTCCAAAGGTTTGATCCCCTACGAGTTTTTTAAATCCTATCAGTGCAAGTTCGTAATTCTTTTCTTCGTAAGAAAGATGAGAGAAGTAATAGTTTGCCGGATGCTGGTATTTGTTATCTACATCTTTTATTTCCGTGAAATCGGCTTTTGCTTTTACATTTTCTTCATTGATCATGTAGCTGTAACCTCTTTTGAAATAAAGTTCGGCCAGACGATCTTTATCGAGTTTGTAAATGTCCGCTTTCTCCAAATACTCGATCGTTTCCTTGTACTTTTTCCTGCGATAAGCTGATTTTCCTAAGTAGAACCAGGCATTGTTCAATTGAAGACTTTCAGGATACTTTTCAATGAATTGTTTCATTTGCCATTCTCCATCCTTGTGAAAAAGCTCAATGGCACATGCCGCAGTATAATAGACCGCGTCTGACTTTTGTAAATAGGTTTTTGAAACAGGAATGTATTCTGTAAAACTTTTTTGTGCGCTAACGAATTGTTTTTTGTCAAAGAGATCTAGTCCGGTCTTGAATAAAGCATCCGGATCAAAATACGCTGCTGTTCTTTGTGAATAGGCAAGGCCTCCTAACAACAGTAACAAGACAATAAAATAACTTTTCAGTGATCGGGTCATTCTTGCAATTTCAGCGTAAAAAATATCTCAATAAATTTACTTTGCCTGATGAGTTGAAAATTATTCTTGTATGACAGTTATTAACCCGTCTGTGTTGATATTGATATAATGCATAGCAAGTTGAAAAGTTACATTCCTCTTAACTTTACCTTTTATGTCTTCTCTTATCAAATTTGATAATGTAAGTATCTTTCAGGATGAACGTCCTGTTGTTACCGGCTTGAGCGTAGAGATCAATTCGGGTGAATTTGTCTATCTTCTTGGAAAAACAGGAAGTGGGAAAAGCAGTTTTTTGAAAACCTTGTACGGCGATCTTCCTATCGCTTCCGGAAAAGGAACGGTCTGCGGGCAATCGCTGAATGAATTAAAGTCAAGACAAATTCCTTTTCTAAGAAGAAAATTAGGGATTGTGTTTCAGGATTTTCAGCTATTGAGTGATCGGAATGTTTATGAAAATCTTCGCTTTGTAATGAAGGCCACCGGGTGGAAAGAGGAAGACAAAATAAAAGCAAGGATCAGTGATGTATTGAAGAAAGTTGCTCTTGAAGGAAGAGAGCAAAAAATGCCACATGAATTATCCGGAGGAGAACAACAAAGGGTAAGCATTGCACGCGCACTTGTCAACGAACCTGAAATAATTCTTGCTGATGAACCTACCGGAAATCTGGATCCTGAAACATCCGAAGAAATTTTAAAATTATTAAAGCAGATCAGTGAGAGTGGGCGAGCTGTTTTACTTGCAACACACGATATGCTTATCTATAATAAATACAAATCGCGCACCCTTGTGTTTGACAATGGGCAAGTAAAAGAGGGGATCATTTAGTTTCTCTCACCCTCGGTTCAGGTTCTTATCTTCTCCTTTTATCAATTTCAGACGAAATTCTCCCTTTGTTTTTGTTAATTTTCTGTCTTTCAGTCACTTATTTGCACTGAAAATAACAAAAATTTCGTATTTTTGCCCTCTTAATTTTAAAAGATGATGGATATAAAGAAGCAGGATATTGATGCACTGAATGCAGAGATCAAAATTTCCTTAAAGTCAGAAGATTACGAGCCTCGTGTAAATGAAGCGCTTAAAAAAGTTCAGCGTCAGGCTTCCATGCCTGGATTCAGACCCGGAAAAGTTCCCGCCGGATTAATTAAAAAACAATACGGCACGCAGATCATGGCTGATGAGATAAACAAACTACTTCAGGACACGATCTACAAATACATTGAAGAAAACAAAATAGAAATATTGGGTAATCCACTTCCAAAAGAAACCACTCCGGTTGATTTTGAAAAGCAAAAAGAATTTGAATTCACCTATCAGATCGGCTTAACACCTCAGTTCAGCGTTAGTCTTGACAGCAAACAAACTTTTACACTGAAAACGGTAAAAGTGGATGATGAGCTGGTGGAGAAATACGTGAAGGATGTGCGTCGTAATTATGGTAAACCCGTTAACCCGGAAGTGGCTGGAGAGAAAGACGTGATCTTTATTGATATCAACGAACTGGATGAAACCGGAAGCATTAAAGCAGGTGGGATCTACAAAAGCAGCAGCATCAGTGCCGAAAGAGTGAAAAATGAAAATGCCAAATCAAAATTAGTTGGCGCAAAAAGAGAAGACAAGATCGTTGTGGCAGCTGATGAATTGTATGATACAGCATTGGACAAGAGTGTTTCCTTGGGAATTGATAAGGAAACAGCTGAGAACACACATTGCAATCTGCAACTTACCGTAAAGAATATTTCCAGGCTGGAAGATGCTGAAATGAATCAGGAATTATTCGATAAAGTTTACGGAGAAGGAAAGGTAAGTTCAGAAGAAGAATTCAGAACAAAGATACGTGAGGAACTTGCGCTAATGTTCAGTGCTGACTCAGACAGATTCCTGAAAACAGAAGTAGAGAATAAATTAGTGGAGAACCTGAAGCTTGAATTGCCGGATGCGTTTTTAAAGCGTTGGTTGATGGCAGTGAATGAAAAGCCTATCACACTGGAAGAACTGGAAAAAGATTATTCTAATTATTCAAAAGCAATGCAGTGGAGACTCATAGAGAATAAAATAATTAAAGACAATGACATTAAGGTGGCGGGTGATGAGGCAAAGGAAGAGGCCAAAATGTTCATCAGAGGGGAATACCAGCGTTATGGTCAGGTTCCAACAGATGAAGATCTTGAAAAGATCTCACGCGATCTTTTAAGCAGAGAAAAAGAAGCGCAAAAGATATTTGAAAATCTTTACAGTAAAAAAGTATTGAGCCTCATCAAAGAAAAATGCACACTTCAGCCCAAAGAAGTCAGCTACGATGAATTTTTCAAGAACAATTAAAGTAAAAACCCCGACAGAGATGCCGGGGTTTTTTTATTCAAGTATTATCTTGCATTGAAAAGCCAGCCTCCCGGATCCATTGTTTTTGTCCCCTTCCATATCTGAAAATTCATAGAGGTTTTTCCTTCATCTTCATTTCGCATAACGGTTCCTATCTGTTGTTTGCTGGTCACTTTTTGTCCTGTTTTTACATGTACTTCTGATAAATTACAATACACACTCATGTATTCCCCATGTTTTACAATCACCAGTTTTCCCCCCGTTGGTGCTAAAGCAATACTTCTAACTTCACCGTCAAATACAGCGCGTGCCTGTGTGCCTTCATTCGCGCAGATCTCAAGTCCGTTATTTACGATCATAAAGCCTTTAATGGCCGGATGTTCGTGTTCACCGTACTGTTCGCAAATGATGCCTTTTCCTACCGGCCAAGGAAGTTTCCCTCTGTTTTCAGCAAAATCCGCACTCAGAGCAAGCTCCTCAGCATCAACATTCGGAAGTGAAGGTGCATCTTCTTTTACCTTACTCACATTGGTGTTCTTGTCGGGCAATTCAGTTTTAGTGTTGTTGCCTGCATTCTTTTTCTTTTTGATCTTCTCTTCATTTGCTTTTTTATTCGCAATGGCCAGCGCTTCATTTTTTGCAGCCATTTCTTCGGCCTTGCGCTTGATCTCTTCGGCGATTAATTTTTTAATTGCCATTTGCAATTCAATGGTCTCTTGCTTTTTCTTTTCTAACTCTTTTTTCAGGTCCTTCTCTTTTTCCTGAAGTGCAGTTAGTACAACCTCTTGTTCTTGCTTTTCCGTGTTCAGATTCTGTTTTTCAGTTTCTTCATTTCCGAGGAGGAGGTTCTTTTCATGTCTTTGTTCTTTCAGTTCATTTAAACTTGCTATCAATTGTGTTTGAGTTTGTACGATCTCGATCGCTTGCTTTTTTCTGTAATCGCTGTACTGCTGAAAATATTTCAATCTGGAATAAGCCTGATTGAAGTCGGAGGCCGCAAATATGAACATAAGTTTACTGTATGAATCCTGATTACGTTGTGCAGTAACGATCATTCTCGCATATTCCACTTTTAGTTTCTCAAGATTTTTCTTCAAAGCATCTGATCTCTTCTCATTGACGATGATCTCCTTGTTCAGGTTTTGAATTTCAGCAAGTATGGTGTTAATCAATTCCTGACGCTTTTCAATTTTCATGTTGAGATTTAAAAGAGCACCGATGGAAGACTTCTTATTGGCCTTTGTTTCGCGAAGCATGGAATTGATCTCGTTGATCTCTTCCGTGATCCTTTTCTTTTTGATCTCAAGATCTTTCTTTGACTTCGGAGTTGTTTGCGAGAAGGAAAAAATACTGAACAAGAACAGAAGGCAGAGCAAAGGAATTCCTTTACTTCTGTTTTTTCTGCAACTGTATGGGCTCGTATTTTTCAGGTATGTTGAGGTTTAATTTTTGAGGTACATTCTTCTCAATACGAACATACTCAATTTTAATGTTTGCTTTTTTCTCCGCGATGATATCAATATCAACATGGTATGGTGCAAAAACACTGTCCTTCAATTTGAAATCCTTATAATCTGCCGTAAAAACCCTGTTGGTTGCAGGATCAATGAACTCATTTCGTATTATTTTGAAATTATCCGGGTTCAACGTGAGTGTTTGCAGCGCCTTTTTTAGCTCGATATCGCCTTGTTGTATTTTTCTTAACCTTCTTTTTCGTTCTGTACTAAGCATATAATGACAGTTTGTTCTGTCGGTTACAGGCTTTAACTTATCTTCATCATCATGAAACTCAGCACTATTACCGAATAACACAGCTTGCACAACATCATAATCAAGATCAGCGTTCAACTGGTCATTGATAAAATTGAAATCTCCTTTAAAGTATTGTTTGTGGATGTAATCAACCATTTTCACTGAATCGCGTGTGATAAGTAATTTGGCAACATTCACAAGCCCACCAACGACTTCGATCTGTATCCAGATCGCGCTGTCCTTTCTTATCTTTAATTTAATATCGAAGCCTTCTTCTTTGGAATCGATCAGGGTCTCCACCTTTGCCTTTGCGTTGATCCAGTTATAGGTGAATTCATTTTCTTTGATCAATCTGGTAAGAGCCTTCGAATTCTTATAGTCAAGTCTGCACTTTCCATTCAGAGTATCTGTCAAAACAACTGCTTCTGTCTTTTGAATCTTCTTTTTGTGTTTGCATGACTGAAAACTAAATAGTGTCACTACAAATACAATTAAAACAGGAAAATATCTGTACAGCTTTTTAATCACTTAACTTTTTTGTTTTAATCTTGCCCATTAACCTTTCGGAAGTGCCTCCGGCTTTTTTTGCATCTTCCCAGTATTTTAAGGCCTCTTCTTTTTTTCCGTTTTGATAAAGTACATCGCCATAATGCTCTAAAATATTTGGATTTTTACTCGATCCCTTTGCGGCATTCCCCAACCACAGTTCCGCTTCTGAAAATTTCTTTTGCTGGTAAAGGATCCAGCCATAGGTGTCCATATAAGAAGGGTTTTCCAATTCGAGTTCGTTTGCTTTGCGTGCCAGTTTTTCTGCTCTTTCAAGGTTCTCACCTCTCAAACTTAGAAAACAAGCATATTGATTCAACACAAAAGTATTATCTGCATCGATCTTGAGTACATCATCAAAGGCCGCATATGCTTTTGAGAATTCTCCTGAAAAAAAATAGGCGTCTCCCAGATTCTTGTAGAAATCAATCATTAATGCTCTATTATCCACAACAAACTCTAAACCATCCTTGAGTGATTGAGCCGCCTTTTTGTAATTTTTCAGTGTAATATTCGCCGAACCATTACAGTAATAAAACAATGGCATTCCCGGAAAATGTTCAATGGCAATAGCACTGTGGTATTCCAGAGAATCATACATGCCTAGTTTTCTGTCGGTATTGATCAGTTTTTCCCAAATAGAATAATTTCCTCTCTCTTTACTACAGGCATTCCAGTAATACTTCTGAGCGTCTTTAATATTCCCGGCCCGCATCATAAAATCGCCATATATACTGTTTGCTTCAGGGGCTTCCGCATGAACCATGATCAGGATATCTGCCAGTTCTTTTGCGTGCTCGCGGTAATAAGGCAGATCCATTTTATTGTCAAAGATAGATCCTGTGATGCTTGCTTTTGTGAATACGTCTAGATCAGGATTCATAAATGCCTTTTTCAAATGATCGAATGCGAGTTCCGTTTTTCCCTGCGAGCTGTAATAATCATGAAGTGCAAGGTTCACGATTGGATTCCCCGGATCGATCGCAAGGATCCTGTCATACATGGACTTTGCTTTATCCAGATCCTTTTGCTCAATGTAAAAGTCTGCAAGATGCGAGTAGTATCTTGTTTCAGTTGCGTTACTTTGAGATAATCGTATCAGTTCAGTTTCTGCTTCTTTGATCTTACCCAGACTCGTGAACAATTTTGCTTTCCTTAAACTGAGCTCTTCATTGACTCCAATTGTTCTTTCCAGTTCATCATAGATCTTTAGCGATTTATCAAGCATTCCCAATCGCTGATAGTCGATCGCCAGATCTTCTTTGAATTCCATTTTAGCCGGATAATTCTTTACCAGATTCTCCAGAAGTTTAGTTGATTGTTTGTATTGCTTGATGGTTCTGTAACATTCGATCAGGCAAAGCTGGTACCATTCGTTTTTAGGATCTTCAGTGGCACAAGCTTTAGCATAAAATAAGGCTTGCTCATTCACACCCAAAAGCTTGTAGATGGTGGCCAGCTCATATTTAACCGCGCTGTTTGCGGGCATTAATTTGTTGCATTCAAGAAAAAGCTTTTTTGCCTCTTCCAGGTTGCCCTTCATGCGATAGGAACAGGCATCAATGTACATCATGCCAAATCGAAGTTCTGTGGCCTGATCGATGCCTCCCTTCACTTCCTTTTGTGCAGAAGCCTCCTTTTTTCCTTTACAGGAAAAGAACAGGCCAATGCAGACCGTTAGTATTGGCAAAATATGTGAAGCTTTCTTAAACAATGATCTGTGTATAATCGCTCACACTCAGGTCGAGTGCTTTTCCACTGATCTCTGCGCCGGTACCAATCATACTGTTACAGATATTGCTGTTCTTCACCTTTGCATCGCTTTGTAAGATAGAATTAGAGATAATGCTTTTTTCGATCCTGGTATTTCTTCCAATACTTACGTGTGGACCTATCACGGAATTGACAAGCTCAACGTTATCTCCTATATAACAAGGTTCAATTATCAGCGAACCATTGATCTTGATATTCTTGCCTTTTAATTCAGCTTTATCACGATCGAATTCCAACACTCGTTTGTTAGTATAAACAGTTGCGTCCTTGTTCCCACAATCCAGCCATTCGGTCACTTGCCCGGGCACAAATTTGATTCCCTTCTTTCGCATATTGTCCAATGCGTTCGTAAGTTGAAACTCTCCCTTTTCCTTAATGTTATTATCGAGCAAATATTGCAATTCCTTCTTCAGGTTATCTCCATCCTTGAAATAATAGATTCCAATAATGGCCAGGTCGCTGATGAATTCCTGAGGCTTCTCCACAAAATCTGTTATGATCCCATTGGAATCTAATTTTACAACGCCGAACTGACGAGGATCTTCGATCTTCTGAACCCAGATCACTCCCTCCTGACTTGTTTCCATCACAAAATCTGCCTTGAACAAAGTGTCAGCAAAAGCGATCACGGTTTTTCCCTTCAATGCCGATGCGGCGCACATAATGGCATGTGCTGTTCCCAATGCCTCTTTCTGATAATGAATACTTCCTTTGGCGCCTTGACTTTGCGCTACGGCAACAAGATCTTTTTCAACCTCCGAACCGAAATCAGGTGCGATCACAAAAGCGATCTCATCTACTTTCTCGCCACAGACCTTTGTGATATCTTCCACTAAGCGCTGTACAATTGGTTTTCCTCCAACCGGAATCAGTGGCTTGGCAGTTGTAAGAGTGTGTGGGCGCATCCGCTTTCCCTTACCGGCCATTGGTATAATGATTTGCATAAGTTATTAAAGTAACATACAAATTTAATATAAAATATGCATGTTTGTGTAGTTGATGAAACAACACAACAAATACTTTATCGCCATCATTCCTCCACCCACTGTTTTCGAAAAGATCGAAGAGATCAAACAGGAGCTTTATTCTGCACACAAATTAAAAGGAGCACTGCGTTCTCCTTCGCACATCACGCTTCACCGGCCATTTGAATGGAAAGCTGAAAAAGAAGATCTGCTTGTGAGTACATTAAATGATTTCACTTTCAAGAAAAATTTCAGAATAGAATTAAAAGGGTTTGATTGCTTTCAGCCAAGGGTGATCTTTGTTAATGTTTTAAAAAATGAAGAACTAAACAATTTACATTATCAATTAACAGGTTATGCCAAGAGACAATTGGGATTATTCAACGAAAGTGATGATCTGCGCGGATTTCACCCTCACGTAACGGTTGCTTTTAGGGATCTAAAAAAACAGCTTTTCTATAAGCTCTGGGAGCAGTATCAGCAAAAAGACTTCCAGGAAAGCTTTAATTATTTGGGTTTTAGCCTTTTAAGGATGGAAAACAAATGGGAAAGAATACAGGATTTTGTTATTTAAATCAATTCTAAATAGCTATTTCTTTCTGGCTGTATAATAGGATTATTTTTCAAGCAATGCCTACATAATTCCCGGAATTAATTCTTGGGATTGTATCATTTGCTTTATACATTTGCCCTCGGCTTATCTTCCTTTCGGTTCTGAGTCTTTTAAAAAAATAATACACAAGATATATGGATAAAAAATCAGGTTTTCTTCGTTCTTCTATCGGCAAAAAAACCCTTATGGGAATAACCGGTCTTTTCTTAATTACTTTTTTATTGGTTCATTGTTTCGTGAACTGCCTCATTTTTATAAATGATGGCGGCGAAACATTCAATCTTGGTTGTGAATTCATGGGAACCAACTGGATCATTCGCGCAATGGAGATCGTTCTATTCGCAGGGATCATTCTCCACATTGTTCAGGCTTTGGTCTTGACATTGGATAATCGCAAGGCACGTCCAATTGCTTATCAAATTCCGGGTGGAAATGTTAGCAGCAGTTGGTACAGCAGATGGATGGGCTTACTCGGAACACTCATCCTCATGTTCCTCATCATTCACCTGAAACATTTCTGGGTGGTAAGCCGTTTCACGGATGAATTGGTACACACCAATGCAGAAGCGTTAGAGACAGGAAAAGAAACCATGTACAATGAAATGTTTGAAGTATTCAGTAATCCTATAGTGGTTTTGATCTATTGTGTTTCCATGATCTCTCTTGCATATCACTTATTGCATGGGTTTCAATCCGCGTTCCAGACATTAGGAATGAATCACAAAAAATACACTCCCCTCATTAAAATGACCGGTGTTGCATTCTCTATCATCATCCCTGCCGTATTCGCAGCGATGCCGATCGTGATCTACCTGGGAATTATCAAACCATAAAATATTTCATCAATTAAAAACTAGAAAAATTCAATATATGGCTACTTCATCTAAACTTAATGCCAGAATACCGGAGGGAACTTTGGAAAATAAATGGACGAAATACCGTTCCTCCGTCCACCTTGTCAATCCGGCAAATAAAAGAAGTCTGGAAGTTATTGTAGTTGGTTCAGGTCTTGCCGGTTCTTCAGCTGCTGCTTCTCTTGCCGAAATGGGCTATAAAGTGAAAGTATTCTGCTATCAGGATTCGGCCCGTCGTGCACACAGTATCGCCGCCCAAGGGGGTGTGAATGCCGCGAAGAATTATCAGAACGACGGTGATTCCGTTTATCGTTTATTCTATGATACCATCAAAGGAGGTGATTACAGAGCGCGCGAAGCTAACGTTCACCGTCTTGCCGAAGTATCAGGAAACATCATCGATCAGTGTGTGGCACAAGGTGTTCCATTTGCAAGAGAATATGGCGGAACTTTGAGCAACCGTTCTTTCGGTGGTACTCAGGTACAACGTACTTTTTATGCAGCGGGACAAACCGGACAACAACTTTTACTGGGTGCGTATAGTGCTTTGCAAAGACAGGTTGGAATGGGTGCTGTTCAAATGATGCCTCGTCACGAAATGATGGATGCTGTTATCATTGATGGAAAATGCAGAGGAGTCATAGTTCGTGATCTTGTAACAGGTAAATTGGAGCGTCACTTCGGACATGCTGTATTGCTTTGTACCGGTGGATACGGTAACGTATTCTACCTCTCCACAAACGCGATGGGATGTAACGTAACAGCTGCATGGAAAGCGCATAAAAAAGGAGCCTTCTTCGGAAACCCTTGCTATACACAAATTCATCCAACTTGTATTCCGGTTTCAGGTGACCATCAGTCAAAATTGACATTGATGTCCGAATCATTGAGAAATGACGGAAGGATCTGGGTTCCTAAGAATAAAGATGATAAACGCAAAGCCGTTGATATTCCGGAAGACGAAAGAGATTATTATTTAGAGCGTCGTTATCCTGCATTCGGTAACCTTGTTCCTCGTGATGTGGCCAGTCGTGCTGCAAAAGAAAGATGTGATGCAGGTTATGGTGTCGGTGCAAGTAAAATGGCTGTGTACTTGGATTTTGCTGCAAATACTGTTCGCTACGGAAAAATTCAAGCCAATAAATTAGGACTTCACAATCCAAGTCAGGATGAAATTGTTCGCCTCGGAAAAGAAGTCATAAAAGAAAAATACGGAAACCTATTTGATATGTATAAACAGATCACAGATGAAGATCCGTATGAAATGCCTATGAGAATTTATCCTGCTGTGCATTATACCATGGGTGGATTGTGGGTGGATTATAATTTGATGACCACCATTCCGGGAATGTACGCTTTGGGAGAAGCCAATTTCTCTGATCACGGTGCAAATCGTTTGGGTGCTTCTGCTTTGATGCAGGGATTAGCCGACGGTTATTTTGTGATTCCGTATACGATCGGTGATTACTTGTCGGAAGAGATCAGAACAAAAGCTATTTCAACAGATCACGAAGCCTTTGTAAAAGCTGAGGCAGAGGTTCAGGAAAGGATCAATAAACTATTCTCTATCAAAGGAACTAAATCCGTTGACCATTTCCACAAACGCTTAGGAAAGATCATGTGGGACAAATGTGGAATGGCCAGAAACAAAGAAGGGCTGACATCTGCTATCAAAGAGATTCAAGCATTGCGTGCTGAATTCTGGAAAGATGTTCGCGTTCCGGGAACGAATGAAGAATTCAATTCCGAACTTGAGAAAGCACACCGTGTTGCTGATTTCCTTGAACTAGGAGAATTAATGTGTATTGATGCCTTGAACAGAAATGAATCCTGTGGTGGACACTTCAGAGAAGAATACCAAACACCGGACGGAGAAGCAAAACGTGATGATGACAATTATACATACGTTGCTGCTTGGGAATACAAAGGCGACAGTCAGTATGAATTACACAAAGAAGAATTGAAATTTGAGAATATTAAATTAGCACAACGTAACTACGCTTAATACCAGAAATTATGAGTCACGGAAACATGAACCTCACTTTAAAAGTGTGGAAACAAAAAAACAAGAACGAACGCGGACGTTTTGAAACATATGATGCAAAAGGCATTTCGCCTGACATGTCATTTCTTGAAATGTTTGATGTTGTCAATGAGCAATTGATCAGCGAAGGCAAAGAACCAATCGCATTCGATCACGATTGTCGTGAAGGGATCTGTGGAATGTGCAGTATGTACATCAATGGAAGACCACATGGGCCGAAAGAAGGAATTACAACTTGTCAGTTACACATGCGTAGCTTTAAAAATGGCGATACCATTGTTGTTGAACCCTGGAGAAGTGCAGCTTTCCCTGTGATCAAAGATCTTGCGGTAGACAGAAGTTCTTTCGATCGCATCATGTCAGCCGGAGGATTTGTGAGTGTGAACACCGGTAATGCAAAAGACGCTAACAATATTTTGATCAATAAAGATGATGCAGATGATGCCTTCAATGCTGCGGCTTGTATTGGCTGTGGTGCTTGTGTGGCTGCTTGCAAAAAT
>DAORJH010000006.1:0-18254 GCA_035438925.1 Bacteroidia bacterium
GGGTAATTTCAGGTTGTCCCTCGACTACGCTCGGGAAGACTGCGCCGTGCTGTGTCACGTCGAGCGAAGTCGAATGTCACGTCGAGCGAGGTCGAGACGTGTGTAACTGCCAAATGGTATTTTTTATTTTTTACTTAAACTGGGGGGATGCCCTCAAAGCCTGTCGCGAAAATATTGGTGAAGTTACTTTTATGTCCTTTTATTTCTTTTATGGTTCAAATAATGAGTAGCTGATCCGGTCATGTTGTATCAATTCAATCCACTTTTATGTCCTTTTATTTCTTTTATGGTTCCTAAGCCGTTTATATCGGCTTTAATGGTGAATAAGTCTCAACAATAGGCCTGTATAGCCAACTAAAATCATCATTCCATTCTAATTTTCTTGTTATCTTTAAAGCGCTAAAAAACCAGGATTATGAGCGAAGTAAAACCGAAAAAATCACTTATCAGAAGAATTTTAAAATGGACAGGGATCACCTTTTTACTCCTGATCATTTTTATAATTGCCGCACCTTTTCTTTTTAAGAATCAGATCGTGTCTTTGGTAAAAGAAGAGACCAACAAGGCACTGAATGCAAAAGTGGATTTTGGAGAGTTTGATCTGAGTTTAATTTCATCATTCCCTGATTTTCGTTTCAAGATCAACAAAGTAAGTGTGATCGGGATCAATGACTTTGCCAATGATACATTAGCTTACATCAACGAACTCAGAACTGACATCAATTTGAAAAGTGTGATCAGTGGTGGCCCTTACGGCATCAATTCCATAGTGATCAATAAACCTCGTATTCTCGGAAAAGTGTTGGTGGATGGAAAAGCCAACTGGGATATTGCCAAACCGGATTCCTTGCCAAAAACACCGGAAGAAGCATCGGAACCAACCAAATTCTCTTTGAAGCTGAAGGAATTTAAAATTGAAAATGCCTACATCGTTTATGATGATAAGCAAGGTGGCATGTACAGTAAGCTCGAAGATTTCAATTATACCTTGAATGGAGATTTTACACAGGATAATTTTGTGATGAGTAATTTACTGGAAATTGCGAAAACAACTTTCGCCATGAGTGGTGTGAATTATCTTACAGAAGTAAAAACAAGATTGAAGGCAGACCTGGATATGGATATGCCGAAAATGAAATTCGCTTTCAAGGAAAATGAATTCAGTTTAAATGAACTGACCTTAGGTTTGGATGGATATGTGGAAATGCCAGACACCAACATTAAAATGGATCTGAAGTTCAAAGCGAACAAAGCCGATTTCAAATCCATTCTCTCTTTGATCCCAAGTGTGTTCAGTAAAGATTTTGCAGGTTTACAGGCTTCAGGAAAAATGGCCTTGGATGGAAATGCAAAAGGAACCTACAATGCAAGCTCAATGCCTGCCTTTGGCGTGAATCTATTGGTGGAGAACGGAATGTTCAAGTATCCTGCCTTACCTAAATCGGTGAACAATGTCAATATTAAAATAAAAGTTGAAAATCCGGACGGTAATTTAGACCACACCGTAGTCGATGTAAGTAAGTTTCACGTTGAAATGGCCGGCAATCCAATTGATCTTTCCGCTCATGTTTCTACTCCGATCTCTGATCCGGGCTTGCGTGCTGAGATCATTGGTAAGATCGATCTTGCTTCTGTAAAAGAATTCATTCCGCTGGAGAAAGGTGATAATCTGAATGGTATCATCAAATCCGATATCAGCGTAGCCGGACACATGAGCGCCATCGATAAAAAAGAATACGATAAGTTTAAAGCCAGTGGTGCCTTGGAGATCTCAGACATGGATTATGCCAGCAGCACTTTGCCTTATTCTGTTCAGCTAAAAACAATGATGTTGAAGTTCAGTACTCAATTCGTTGAGTTGTCTGCATTCGATGCCAAGCTCGGGAATAGCGATGTAAAAGCAAATGGTAAGATCGAAAATTTCATGCCTTATCTTTTCAAGAATGACATGATCAAAGGAAGCTTCAATGTGAACAGTGATCTGATGGACTTGAATCAGATGATGGGATCTTCTGCCACAGAAACAACGGCTGCAGCAACAGATACAGCTGCACCAACATCAACGGCTTCAACCGGTGTGATGGAAGTGCCGGGCAATATTGATTTTGTTTTGAACACAAGCGTAAAGAAAGTACTTTACACCAATCTTACATTGGATAATATGGTCGGAAACATTGTGGTGAGAGAGAAGAAAGTGGACATGACGAATTTGAAAATGAATGTCATGGATGGAGCTTTAACCATCAATGGATTCTATGAAACAACTAATCCTGTGAAACCAACAACAGGTTTAACATTGAAGGTGGAGAATTTCGATATTCAGAAGACCTATGCATCTTTTGATGTTATCAAGAAAATGGCACCGGCCGGTCAGTATGCGAAAGGAAGATTTACTGCTACCTTAGAGAATTTTAAAACTTCCCTGAACGATAAAATGGAACCGGATCTGAATGCAGTGAAAGCATTCGGAACATTGAAAACAGAAAAAGTGATGGTAGATCAATTTCCTCCATTTGTAAAATTAGCAGATGCATTGAAGAATGATAAATTGAAGACCATTGAAGTAGCGAATCTGAATGTGAATTATCTCATTGAGAACGGTAGAGTGGTGATGAAGCCATTCGATACCAAGATCAATAACATTCCTACTAACATCAGTGGAAGTACAGGATTTGATCAAACCATTGATTACAAATGGAAAATGCAGATCCCTAAGAGTATGATGGGAGGAGCAGCCGCAAGTGCTTTGGATGATATGTTGAAGAAAGCAAATGAGAAAGCAGGCACAACAATGGCAGTGGGAGACAAGATCAATGTAACAGCTAATTTTGGAGGAACAGTAACAAAACCAACAGTAACTACAGGACTGAAAGATGAAGTGAAGAATACAGTAGCAACCGTTACCACACAAGTAGTGAACAATGCCATTGATAAAGCGGCAGAAGAGGCGAAGAAGATCTTAGAAGACGCAAAAGCACAATGCGAAAAACAAAAAGCGGAAGCTCAGGCGCAAGCCGAAAAACAAAAGCAGGACGGTTATGCAGCAGCAGATGCCTTGGTAGAGCAAGCTTCCAATCCAATCGCTAAAGTGGCGGCGAAGAAAGCAGCTGAAAAAGCAAAACAGGAAGCAGATAAGAAGGTGCAAAAGATCATTGATGAGGCAGAAGCCAAGTGTAAAAAGCAATTAGAAGAAGCACAGATCAAAGCAGACGCTAAGGCTGCGGAGAGTAAGAAGTAAGTCAACTAAAATTCGAACCCTGAGGCTCTCGAAGGGTTCGGATTTTATTTTTTCTTTTTGGAAGCTTTTGCTGTTTTATTAAAAGCCAGACAAAGGTCTATCCACAGATCAAGATCTTTTTTCTTGCGGAAGCCTTCTTCGCTTACAAAAACATAACCTTTCATGGGTTTACCTGCAAAATCCATTTCCCTGCAAGCGGGTCTTTCTAAAGCTTTTTCATAGGCATCCGGACGGATCCTGCACACCCGCCTGCCAGAGTCTGCACGGTGGTCAGGTAATTTCATCTTTCACAACACCCACACACATTTTGCCTTTCACCATGTAGCAAACTCCACCAAACATGTGTTTTTCTTCTACCTCTTTTACATGTTGTAAAGCTTCGCGTATGCGATCGTTGAGTGTTTCGTTAAAGGCCATTCAATCAATATCCTAATGCAGGGCCTAACCATTTTTCGGCTTGTGCAAATGGAATATTCTTTCTTTTTGCATAGTCTTCCACTTGTTCGTTGGTGATCTTACCCAAACCAAAATAATGTGCTTCCTTGTTTCCTAAATATAATCCACTTACAGCAGCTGTAGGCACCATGGCCAAACTATCGGTTAATGTAATTCCTGTATTTTTTTCTACATCGAGTAATTTCCAAATGCTGAGTTTTTCCAAATGATCGGGTTGCGCCGGATAACCAGGTGCCGGACGAATGCCTGCGTATTCTTCTTTGATCAGTTGTTCATTGCTCAAGGCTTCGAATTTAGAATAACCCCAAATCTCTTTTCTTACTTTTTTATGTAAACATTCTGCAAAGGCTTCCGCTAAACGATCGGCCAATGCTTTCAACATTATGGCTTTGTAATCGTCGTGATCGGCCTCAAACTTTTTTACGTGAGCATCAATTCCAAATCCTGTGCAGCAGGCAAAGGCACCGATAAAGTCCGTCTCGACTTCGCTCGACGTGACAGCTTTTGGTTTTATAAAATCTGCCAAGGCAATGTTGTGCTGCCCTTGTGGTTTTTTGGTTTGCTGGCGAAGCGTATGGAATTTCATGATCTCCTTTTTCCCACTTTCGTCGTACACGGCAATGTCGTCTTCGTTCACTTGATTCGCAGGATATAGTCCAACTACTGCTTTTGCAGTTAACCATTTTTCGGCAATGATCTGCTTCAGCATATCGCGTGCATCCTGAAATAATTTTCTGGCTTCTGCTCCACGTTCCTTGTCCTCCAATATTTTCGGATAAGATCCCTTCATTTCCCAGCTATGAAAAAAAGGAGTCCAATCAATATAATTGGAAATTTCATTCAAGTTATAATCATTAAAAACACTTACGCCTAAATGCAGTGGCTTGAAGATCTCCGCTTTTGTCCAATCAATTTTAAATTTATTTTCGCGTGCTTCCTGCAGACTGATGAATTTATTTTGTCCCTGCGCATTTTTATTTTGTTCGCGCACACGTTCATATTCTTTATCGATCTCTTTCATGAAATCAGCACGAAGTTCATTCGAGATCAAACTGCTTGCAACAGGAACGGATTTACTCGCATCATTCACATGCACAACAGGACCGGAATAATTTTGCGCGATCTTCACAGCGGTATGAACTTTGGAAGTAGTAGCTCCTCCAATGAGTAAAGGTGTTTTAAATCCTAATCGTTCCATTTCTTTGGCCACATGCACCATTTCATCCAGGGAAGGCGTGATCAATCCACTTAAACCGATCACATCCACATTGTGTTTTTTTGCTTCTTCTAAAATTTTATCACAAGAAACCATTACGCCCAGATCAATGATCTCGTAATTGTTGCAAGCCAACACCACGCCAACAATATTCTTTCCAATATCATGTACATCCCCTTTTACGGTGGCCATTAATATTTTACCCGCATTCTGTCTCCCATCTCCCACGATCCCTGCTTTTTTATTAGCTTCTTTCTCTGCTTGTAAAAAAGGTTCTAAATAGGCGACCGCTTTTTTCATTACACGCGCACTTTTCACTACCTGAGGCAAGAACATCTTTCCACTTCCGAATAGATCACCCACCACATTCATTCCGGCCATCAATGGACCTTCGATCACATGCAGGGGTCTTCCTAACTTTTGTCGGGCTTCTTCGGTATCTACATCAATGTATTCCACTAAACCTTTCACTAAGGAATGACTCAATCTTTCTTCCACTGTTCCTTTACGCCACTCTTCATCTTTTTCAGTCTTTTGTGCAGTAATTCCTTTTAATGAATCGGCATGTTCTACCAATCGTTCGGTTGCATCATCTCTTCTGTTCAACAACACATCTTCCACCAATTCTAACAATTTTTTATCAATGTCATCGTAGATCACCAATTGAGCAGGATTTACAATTCCCATATCCATTCCGTTCTTCACAGCATGAAATAAGAATGCAGAATGAATTGCTTCACGCACATGATCATTTCCTCTAAAGGAGAAGCTTACATTACTTACACCGCCGCTTACTTTGGCATGTGGTAAATTTTCTTTAATCCATTTCGTCGCATTGAAAAAATCAAGCGCATTCAAGCGATGCTCTTCCATTCCGGTTGCCACCGGAAAAATATTGGGATCGAAAATAATATCCTGAGGAGGAAAGTTCACTTTATGCACCAGAATATCATACGCACGCTTACAAATATCAATTCTTCTTTGCAAGGTATCGGCTTGTCCAACTTCATCAAATGCCATCACAATTACGGCCGCGCCGTATTGTTTTATTTTATGCGCTTGTTCAATGAATTTCTCTTCTCCTTCTTTTAAGGAAATGGAATTCACGATCGCTTTTCCCTGTACACATTTCAATCCAGCTTCTATCACCGACCATTTCGAAGAGTCGATCATAATTGGTACGCGTGAAATATCCGGCTCTGATGCAATCAGATTTAAGAAAGTGGTCATGGATTGTTCGCTGTCCAACATTCCTTCATCCATGTTCACGTCAATGACCTGAGCGCCTCCATCTACCTGATCTTTTGCAATGGATAAGGCCTCTTCAAAATTTCCTTCTTTGATCAAACGTAAGAATTTTTTTGAACCTGTCACATTGGTCCTTTCACCCACATTTAAGAAATTACTTTCCGGACGAAGCGTTAAGGGCTCCAATCCACTCAAGTGCATTAAGGTATCCGGCTGAGGTTTTTTACGAGGCTTACTGGTCTTTGCTAATTCTGCAATGCGTTTGATGTGATCCGGTGTAGTACCACAACATCCTCCAACTATATTTAAAAAACCGGCCTTTAAAAATTCTTCAATCTGGTGACCCATTTCATGCGCATCCTGATCATATTCTCCAAATTGATTTGGTAGACCTGCATTGGGATAAGCACTCACATAGAAAGGAGCTTTTACAGAAAGTTCCTGCAAATATTGTCGCATATCTTTTGCGCCTAATGCGCAATTCAATCCCACACTTAAAAGATCAACATGAGAAACAGAATTTAAAAAGGCTTCGGTGGTTTGTCCGGACAAGGTTCTTCCACTCGCATCAGTAATTGTACCGGAAACCATTACAGGAATGATCTTGTTTATTTTCTTTGCATGATTTTGAATTGCGAAAAGTGCTGCTTTTGCATTCAAGGTATCAAAAATCGTTTCAATCAAAAGCAGATCTACTCCACCGTCGATCAATCCACGAACTTGTTCAGCGTAAGCATCCACCATCTCATCAAAAGTAACAGCACGAAAACCGGGATCGTTCACGTTTGGAGAAAGTGATAAAGTACGATTAGTGGGTCCAATTGCACCGGCAACGAATTTTGGTGTATTAGCGAATGAAGGATTTTCTTTGATGAATTCTGCAACAGATTCTTTCGCAATTTTAGCTGATTCAAAGTTCAACTCATAAACAAATTCTTCCATCTCATAATCAGCCATTGCAATACTTGTACCACTGAATGTATTTGTTTCAATGATGTCAGCCCCTGCCTTTAAATATTCCTTGTGAATGGTTTTGATGATCTGAGGTTGGGTAATGGATAATAGATCATTATTCCCTTTCAGGTCTTTATGCCAGTTGACAAAACGTTTGCCGCGGTAATCCTTTTCCTCCAGCTTGTATTGCTGGATCATGGTACCCATTGCACCGTCGATCACTAATATTCTTTTTTCTAGTTCGGCTCTGATGTTTGACATAGTTCAAATAGTTAAGTACGTATTAAAATAAAAAACCCCTCTGTTTTATGGTCAGAAGGGTTTATGAGTATTTGTTAGTATAAAATTCATATAGCTCTGACTTATCTGGTCCGGTTTTATCCGGCACGATTTACCACCTTCTTTAAGAGATGCTAAATGTTAGATGCGGAATGATAAATGAAGCGAATCATTTAAAATTTTGCATTTAAAATTTATCATTTCCCAAGGGTTGGGAAGACTTCAACGGGCGTGTCCCTCTGTCTTTCTTGATAAGTATAATAAAGAACGTAGGACAAATTTAAGGAATAAAATTGAAATTTCTCAAGGAAACAGACGTTAATATTGCTCAATTTGGGTAAAAAGGCTTATTGCGCAGGGGATAGACTGACCGATTCGAATTTGAACTTACTAAGAGAGTCCAGTCCGGCTTTGATCTTCTTTTCCCATTCCCTTTGTTTTTCTCCATTCATGGAGCCATTGGTTTCAGTATCGTAGAGGTCCTGAAATTCATCCATCTCCTGATCGGTTTGTCCGTACAATTCAAGGAATCTTTTCTCTAGCTCTTCAGCGTTTTTTCCTTTCAACTTAGAAGTTTTCTCCCGTAATTTTCTGGCAAAGAGTTCTACAATATCATAATGCGTTTGTTCGTGTGACAGAACGGATTCATTGATCCACTTTGTTTTTTTCCAGCTTTGGTCTTTGTAGAAAACAGCGTGTATAATAAAAATGCTTTTTTGATCTTCTACAGCAATGTGTGCTACCAGTTTGTAAGTAGTAGAAGCTGCGGCAAAACGAGGCTCTGGCTTTCCCTGAAAATCTTTCCAGATCAGTCGTTCGCCTTCTTTCCAAATGATCTCGTTCTTGTTTTGTGCATTCACAAAGTTGTAAAAAACGAATACAAAGAAGAAGAGCAGGATGAACTTTGCACTCTTGAAAATGTCACAATGAATTAAATAATGACTTCCTTTTCTGTGCATCAGATCAAAAGTTATTGATTGCCGGACTTTGTTTCGGGATCTTAAAGTCGCGAAGCATTGCTGTTTTAAGATTGATGACCAGGCGATAACTTTTATTGGATCCAAAAGGAACCCAGTCAATTCTTGCTTCCCAGCATTTCAGGTCCCTGTAAAGATTCACACTCGTATAACTGATCTTATGTGTATTAAAATCAAAACCACTGGTGAGACCTATTTTCCAGAATTTAGTTGGCATCAGATCTCCGTTGAACGTAAGCGTTTGTGTAGGATGGAGAACGCGGTCTTCATAATTCTTAAGTTCCAATCCGTAATTGACAAATAAATTCCAAGGGACTTTTTCATTCTTGCTCAGATCATTATCTGCGCCTTGTTCAACACCGTTGGTAAGAGTAGGATTTCGTTTTTTGTTGGCAGCCTCCAGCATATTACTGCTTAAAGACGTACTTACAATGAAATTAGCTGTTTTAAATCTGGCAACCGGACCGCCTGCATCATAAGAAAAAGCATTGATGCGCTGATTGGTTTGAAAATTGTAAGCGTATGGATCAAAGAAGGCTGAAGCTTGCACATCAAATTGCTTGAATAGTTTGGTTCGGGCGGAAGCACGAAGATCACTCATTTGAAAACTATCCGCAGCAAAATTGTAGGATCCGTTCAAACTTGCTTCTTGCAGCAAGGAAATCTTGTTGTACACATAGCCCGTATCTGTTTTCTTTTTAGTCTTTGCATCCAGAGTATTATATAAATTCAGGGTCAGAGCATTTTGTTTTCCTATTGCAGGTCCGCCAAAAAGTGATTTCTCAAAGATGCTGTAACGAGTAGTATTTCCAATTGTATCGGTGGCCACTTTTTTCCAGAAACCATATTGTTCTTCTCCAAGATCAGGACGGTACAAATAGGTTAGGGTTGGGATCATTAAGTGTCGAACCTGAGACAGCCTTCCTTTTTTGTACATGTAATCGAAATAAACTTTCGTATTCATACTGGTACTGTAATTGGCATCATAACCTGCAACAAATCCGTAAGCCGTATCTGTTTTTACCTGAGGTGGAATCAGATCTTTCATGAAACGTTTAGAGGTGCTTTGTGTGTACATCACCGAACTGAAATTCAATGCAGGCGTAACGGTAATGTATTTTAAAACATTGAAGTTTGTTGATATCGGAATCGAATGTTTGATACCATATTTCAGATTTTTACTGATATCACCATTGAAGAGAGTTGAATCAGTTCCCACCAATGTGTTTCTTGCCTCTAAAAGATAGTTCACGCCAATTTTATCAAACACATTCTGTCTTACTGCATTTTCCCGTTTGAAGGGAAAGAAACGATTTACATTGAAAGTGAGTCCGGGCAAAGTTATTTCTGCATAATGCGTCTGACTATTCTGACTGTGTGCCGCATTCAAACTGAGTGAGCTAAGTTTAAATGATTTTGTGAAGTTCACGTTAGATTGAAAAGTATTATTTAAAAACTGTCCGGTATTCACTGCGTTGATCCTGTTGATACGTTGATTGTTCACATAATTCACATTGGCTCCAAAACGAATGCTCGGATTGCTTTTGTTATCCTGATTGTGGATCCAAGCGATACTGTAGGATTTGTCTTTGCTGAATTTGGAAGGAATATCTTTATCGCCGAAGTTGAAAGATTTATAACCTAAATTCAAACTTCCTGCAGCTTTGTAGTTCACAAGATAATTATTTGTTGTTTTTAGTGCCCAGCTTCCGTTCGAGTAGATATCGCCTTTGATGATCATATCCGTTTGTTCGCTAATGCCCCAGTAAAATCCTCCATCTTGCAGAAAAAAACCTTGTGAAGCAGAGCGACCGGGCATGGGCAAAAGAATTCCGTTCTTTTGTTTTTTTGTATTCGGAAAAAATCCGAATGGCAATGCCAATGGAGTAGGCACACCTCCAATTTCCAAATACATGGGTCCGGTTACGATCTTATCATTCGGAATCACTTTTGCCTTTGTAGCTCTGAATTTAGTGCGTGCATCTTCGTCCTTACAAGGAATGCAACGCATGTCCTTCATGTAGATCACATCGGTGCTGTCTTTTTTAATTTCGCTGCCAAGCACCAGCAACTCTCCTTGTTTTGTTAGTGCATTGAAGATCTTCCCTTTTTTAGTTTTGAGATTGTACATGATCTTGTCGGCACTCATTTCTTCTCCGCCTTCTTTGAACAAAGGTGTACCGATTTTTTTACCCGTACTGTCGGTTTTTCCGTAAGCAAGAACCATATTTTTTTTATAGTCCACCTCAATGAACTGCGATTGCAGGTCCATCGTTCCATAATTCACGTGTGCTTTTCCGTATAAGTACAATTTTGATTCAGACATGATGCAAACCATGCTGTCTTCACCCAAATACGTAATGTTATCCTCTAACTCTTCATTTTCGGGGGGAGCAAGCGTATCCACTTTGTTGTTTTTCAGCGTATCCTTTCCCAGGGTTTGACCATTATAATCGGAAACCGAAGATATTAACAGGATGAGGAAGAAAACTACTTGTGTATTTAACGTTTTCGTCAAGCGTAATACGATATTTTTATTGCTTAGGCCGGTTTTAAAAAGGCTTAATTTACAAAGCTACAATTGTTTACGTTACTAAGGCCCAATTTGGGAAGAGAGATGGTTAAAAAATTACAATATTTTCTGCTAATTCTGGCAGTGATTTCCTGTTGCTTTTCATTTACCAATCCGAAGCGAAAAGGAGGAGGATTACGTGTAATTGTGATCGATCCGGGACATGGAGGAAAAGATCCGGGATGTAACGGAGTTAGCCATAAGGAGAAGGATGTTGCACTCGCTGTAGCCTTAAAACTTGGAAAACTGATCGAGGAAAACTTAAAAGATGTTAAAGTGATCTATACGCGCACCACCGATGTTTTTGTTGAGCTGGAAGAAAGAGCTCAAGTGGCAAATAAGAACAAGGCGGATCTGTTCATTTCCATTCATTGTAATGCGGCTGGTAAAATAGTTTTTGTAAAGGACAAGAAAACCGGTAAGAAAAGAATGAAGACTTACAAGAACAAAAAGGGGAGAATTGTACCGGTTGAAAAACCTAATCCTGTACCCTTCGGAACAGAAACCTATGTAATGGGATTAAAGAATGAAGAAGGAAAAATGAAAGTTGCCACAAGAGAGAACTCGGCCATCTTTTTAGAAGATAATTATGAAACGAAATACGGTGGTTTTGATCCTGAGAGTGAAGAGAGTTATATCATTATGAGTAATTATACTTCTGCTTATGTTTTGCAAAGCGCAAGTTTGGCTGTAAGACTGCAGGAAGAATATGCAAAGAAAGCCGGTCGATATGACAGAGGCGTGCACAGGCAAAGTATCTGGGTCTTGTGGAGAACATCCATGCCGAGTATTCTTACGGAGATTGGTTATCTCACCAATCCACTGGAAGAACAATTTTTGGGAAGTGAAAAGGGACAAGACTACCTGGCCAAAGCAATTTTCAGGGGACTGAGAAAATACAAAGATGAACAGGAAGGAAACAAAAAAGAGTACGATGATGAGTTTGAGAAACAAGAGCCACTCGAAAATGAGAATATAAAGGCCGGTAATTTACCGAATCAGAAAGCAAGTGATGAGGAGGATGAAGAAGAGGAAAAATCAAAAGAAGAGAAAAAGCAGGAAACAAAGGACACAGTTGTCACTAAAAAAGAAGGATTGGCAGCAGATACATTGGTGATCGAGGATTCGAAGAAAGACAGTCTGAATGCAAAAGCGATCAGCGATAAATTCAAAGAGCAGAAGAAGGAAGAAAAGAAAGAGGAAGTTAAAAAAGAGATCGTTGTGGAAAAGAAGGAGGAGAAAAAAGAGGAAGTAAAGAAGGAAGTGATCGCAGAAAGCAAGATCCGTTTCAAAGTACAGTTTGCCAGCAGTGACGTAGAGTTGAATTTAAAAGACAAGAAATTTGCTGACATTGAGCAAGGTGCCTATTACAAGCTGAAGAATATTTACAAATACACATCAGGCAATTACAACAGCATGAAAGAAGCTGTACAGCATCAAACGAAACTCAGAGAAAAAGGATTCAAGGATTGTTTTGTGGTTGCGATCAAGAACGGGGAGAGGATGGACTTGTTAGAAGCAAAGAAAGAAGCAGGGCAATAAACTATTTTTTCAATCTCTTTATTGCTTTTTCAATTACGGTGTCATTTGGCATCTGTGCTTTTTGAATTCGTTTAGCGTAATGAATGGAATCCAGGATCTCTTTTTGTTTTTCCTCAATGATGATGTTCTTTGTTGCCAGCTCTTTGTTGGTTCTCTTCTTATCGTGGTAACTTCTATAAATAAATATCAATAGAATGCCTAGTGTGATAAGTCCTCCGGCAAAATAATTACGTTGTGTTTTTTCCGACTGAAGTTCTTTAGCCGTAAGTTCATCTTTCTTCTCCTGCTCCAGTTTCTGCATGGTCTCTTTCTTGTCAAAATCATACTGCATCTGCATTTGAATGACTTTTTTTCTTGCTTCTTCCCCTTTTAATTGATCACGTATCCTGAAATATTTATTGGTATTATCAAAAGCAGATCGAAAATTTCCGAGCGCACTGTCGATCATCGCCATGTTTCTGTACATATCACATTGTAACTCCACGTCACCATATTTTTTGTTCAACTCGAAGGCTTCTTTTAAAAGAAGTTCCGCCTCTTTTTTCTTGCCGGTAAGAAGTCGGGTGGTAGAGAGGTTATTCAGCGATAAAATGATTCCGTATGTATTCTTCTCTGCACGTTGAATATCAAGCGATCTGGTAAAAAAAGAATCTGCTTTCAAAATATTTCCTTTCTTGTCAAAAACATTCGCCATGTTGAGGTAAGACATGGCAATACCTTTATTATCGCCAATGCTTTTTTTCAATGCAAGCGATTTTTCATAATACTCCAGTGCCAGATCAAAATTGAGTTCATCAAAGTAAAGATTTCCAATATTGTTGTAATTTTTGCTAAGCATTATAAGCAGGTTAAGCCTTTTGTTTATTTCAACAGCTTTGAAAAAATATTCAAATGCTTTTTTATGATCTCCCATTTCAGTTAAGATCAATGCGGCATTGTTCAGTGCCACGGCTTGTCCCTCTTCATCACCGATCTCTTCCTTCAACTTAAGTGAAGTAAGATAATGCTGTAAAGCCTCTGCATATTTCCCTTCGTCATCCGCAATACTCCCGAAATTAGAGTAGGCTGTAGACATTTCACGTAATGCCATTTTCTTTATAATCGGATCGTTTGTAGTGCTGAAAAGTTTACTTATATCAAATGCGCGTTTTGCAAGAACATAGGCTGTATCCAACCGACCTTTCTTTCTCCATCCAATACTCCATTGATTCATCAATTTTATCATGAAGGTATCTTTTGGGGAAAAGCCTTTTTCGAAATTTTCTGTAACCTTCAATACAGAATCAACCCTGCGTCCTTTTGCAGAGGCACTGCCTGCCTGAAGAAGGAATAGGATGAAAATTATATTGTAAAAGTGTTTGATAACGGAGTGAAATAATAACAAATATAATGAATCATTCGTTTTTATTGGCATTGTTGACTGAATGCCATTGGGTCAACAGCATTAATCAGAGAAAAATCTCCGATCCTAGTTCTGCATAATTTGGTTAAATGTGCACCACTGTTCAATGCCAGACCAAGATCTCGCGCAATGCTTCTGATATATGTCCCTTTGCTGCATACGATGCGAAAGTCAATTTCCGGCAGAGCAATGCGTGTGATCTCAAATTCCTTGACCTCAACTTCTCTTGATTTTATTTCTGCCTCTTTTCCTTCACGCGCATACTCGTAAGCTCTTTTTCCGTTGATCATTACGGCACTGAAAAGAGGAGGAACCTGTTCTATTTTTCCGATGAAGTTCTTTACAGCGTTTTGAATGAGTTCAGAAGTGACATGTTCTGTTGGGAAAGTATGATCAACTGGTTTTTCCAGATCAAAGCAGGGTGTAGTGGCCCCAATGAAAAAAGTACCTGTATACTCCTTTTCCAATCCCATGAGTTCATTGATACTTTTTGTTTTTTTACCTGTGCAAACGATCAGTAGTCCTGTAGCTAAAGGATCCAATGTTCCGGCATGTCCTACCTTTGGTTTTACTTTTACTCCATCAACGATGAAAGAAGGATGATTTTTAATAGCGTGCTTGATCTTATTTACAGCCTGAAAGCTGCTCCAGGTATAAGGCTTGTTGATCAGTAATATTTCGCCTGCGTGGAAGTTCACTTGTTTTTTAATTTCTTGATCATTTCAGAAACCCTTTTTTCAGTTGGGATCTGTGCGAGTTGAATTCGTTTTGCATAAATAATACTGTCTATCACCTCTTTTTGTTTTGCTTCCACTAATATCTTTTGAATCTCGACTTCTGCCTTTTGATCTTCTATTACTTCTTTTTGTTTTTGTGTTATCTTAAAACGATTGAACATGAATCCCGCGAAGATCATTACCAGGCCGAGTCCTCCAAACAGTGCATATTGCTGATTTTTCTTGGCGGATATTTCTGCTTTTTGTTTTGCTAATTCTGCGTTTTTAATTTCTGATTCCTTTGCATGTGCAACGGAATCGGCTGCAGCTTCTTTCTGGTATTCATATTTCAATTGCGAACGAATAGCAGATTTTTTATTGGCTTCGTTATTAACACTGTCACGAAGCGTGATGAATAATTCATAATTTTCCATTGCTCCTTTATAATCACCCGTTGCCCTTTTTGCTTCATACATGAATTTGGCTGTATTCCGAATGGGTTCAGGTGAATTCATTTCCTTTGAAAGTTGCATTGCTTCCTCTAATAGGGGAATTGCCTGTTTTGCTTTCCCTTCCTTCACAAGTAATTTTGCAAGATTGCAAAGCGAGGCAATCGTCCCTCTTCTTTCTTTTACTTCGCGGCATATCGCCAGACTTTTCTCATAATAAACTCTGGCTTCTTTGATCTCATTTTTATCCCGGTGTATACTGCCTAGATTGTTGTAAGAATTAGCCATTCCTATAACATCTCCTGATTCTTCCCTTAATTTCAGACTTTGCAAATAGTAAGTGATGGCAGAATCCGGTCCGTATAACATCTTGTTGATGTAACCAATGTTGTTCAGCGCCTTGGCAATGTCATCTTTGCTATTGATCTTGTACCAAATATTCAAACTTTTTCTAATGAATTCAAGGGCTGAAGAGATGTTGCCGGTCTCTGTATGAATATTAGCAATACTATTAAGTGTTAAGGCTGTTTTTCCATGCAGTCCGTTCTTTTCGTTCAATTCAAGCGCTTTGTGGTAATAGAACAGGGCTGAATTGATGTCGCCGACAGAAAAATAACTGTAACCCAACTGATCAAGTAAGCTCGCAAGTGAGGTAATTTCAGAAATGCTGTCACTGAGGTGATAGGCTCGTTTAAAGAGACGAATAGCCTCTGCATGCGCTCCCTTTTTATTAAGGGCGACGCCTTTATTTCCAAGTGCATTTATTAGGACAGGAGTGAATTTAAGTTTTATTGATTCTGCCTCAAGACTATCCCAGAAAGAACTCCTTTCGATCTTAAGTAAGGAACCCAAACTGCTTTTTAGTTTTAGAATTTCAATAGGATCTTTTGCGGTTACTAATTCCTTTTGAACGGAATCAATTCTTTCCTTTTTTTCGGGTTGCGCAGTTACCTTTAAGCTAAGAAGGATCATTGCCGGACAAACAATGAATGTAAAACAATATTTGCGAAAAAGGCAACCCACGAATTAAAGGTAATCAAAGAAATCTGAAGAGAATAGACTGATCACATCAAAACACCTCTTTTGCCACTAAACGAGTTGCTTCACTTACCCCCATGGTATAAAAATGTAGACAAGGGACTCCGGCTTTCACCAATTCTTTTGACTGTTGGATGCACCAGTTAATTCCTGCAGCTTTTACGGCTTTATCATCTTTACACTTCTCCAATTCTTCGTTGAAAGGTTGTGGAATATCGATATGAAATATTTTTGGTAATGCAGTGATCTGTTTTTTAGAACTGAGCATTTTCAATCCAGGAATGATAGGAACGGTGATCCCGTTCTTACGACAGAGATCCACAAAATCAAAATACTTCTTATTATCAAAGAACATTTGCGTGACAATGTATTCAGCACCTGCATCTACTTTTGCTTTCAGGTATTTCAGATCGCTGATCATGTTAGGTGCTTCAAAATGTTTTTCAGGATAAGCAGCAACACCGATACAAAAATCAGTAGGTTCTGCTTCTTTCATATCATCATCCAGGTATTTGGCATCATTCATGCATTTGATCTGTTTTACTAAGTCAAGCGCATAATTATTTCCACCCGGTTCAGGAACAAATGAAGGTTCCGATTTAATTCCGTCTCCACGTAAAGCCAGAACATTATCAATGCCTAAAAATTGCAGATCGATCAGTGCATTCTCCGTTTCTTCTCTTGTAAAACCTCCGCAAATGATATGTGGCACTGCTTCCACATCGTATTTGTTCATGATGGCTGCACAAATTCCAACCGTACCCGGTCTTTTGCGAATACTCACTTTCTCTAAATAGCCGCCTTCCCTTTTTTTGTATATGTATTCTTCACGATGGTAGGTTACGTCCACAAAAGCAGGTTTAAACTCCATCAAAGGATCGATCCCATCGTAAATACTTTGGATACTTTTGCCTTTTAAGGGAGGAAGGATCTCTATGGAGAAGAGTGTGCCTTTGCTTTGAGCGAGTTTTTGTGTTAGTTTCATTGCGATAATGTTTCAATCTGAATTGAATGAATTCAGTTATTTCGAATCTTTAATTGTTTACAGAAATGATCTCTTTGATCTCGGGAACAGCACGGCGAATGGTTTCTTCAATACCCGATTTCATAGTCATATGACTCATGTTGCAGGTCTTGCAGGCGCCCTTCAACTCCAGTTTCAAAACATTGTCTGAACTGATCTCAATGATCTCCACATCCCCTCCGTCCGCTTCCAGATAAGGCCTTATCGTATTTAAGGCTTCTTCCACCCGTTTTTGAATATTCTCCATGATCAAGGTGGCAAAGATACAAGGAAAGGGCCAATAAAAAAAGTCTAATAATACTGTAGTGTACAACGTTTAGTATCCTTCAGCCGCCCCTTTTTATTATAGTTTTTCAATAGGATGAGTGTGTCAGAGGAATAGGTCCATGTCATTTTTCCCAATGATCTATTCTTCTTCGCGAAGATTTCTGTTGAGATCGGCAGTCCTTTTTCATCATAAAGGCCAACACGACTGGATGCGATGTTCCCTTTGTGGTAGATGTTAAAGGTTTTTGAATGTGGAATAAGTGTTTTGCTATTGTACATTTTGTATTCGTTCCGCCATTCTGTGACCTTGTTACCTTTTTTATCATAGTAATGAGCTTCGTACCAGGGTTCAATGCTATCGGGGTAATGCACATCGTACCATTTTTGTTCTTTACCTTTCTTTATATGATAGAATTCGGTGTGTACAATGATTGTTCTCCCTTTCACTTTATAAAAGACATTCACGGTTTTACTTTTGTTTCCCTTATGATCTGTGTTGAAAAGCACTTCTGTTTCATAACCTTTATTGTCTATGGCCGTGTTTCTGCAGACCAGGTTCATCTTTTTAACTTCAGGGGTTCCTTTAAAGTCACAATCGTATTTCCAGACTTGCTTTAGTTTGTTATTCTTGCCATAAAGTTTCGTTTCCTTTCTTTGCTTGCCTGTATAATAAGAATATTCATAACGGTTGATCAAGGTTCTTTCCCCTTTTTTGTATTTATAGGATTGATGTTCGCGAACTGTACTGTCGTTGTTGTAAAGATTGATCGATTCAGCTTTTAATTTATTGTCGGAATAGATCCGATTGACTTTTATTTTGTAATTGGTGAGGTACTCAAACTCTCTGTGCGATCTAAGTTTCCCTTTCTTATCTAA
>DAORJH010000007.1:0-17291 GCA_035438925.1 Bacteroidia bacterium
GTTGGAAAATTTAAATCATCCTTGAAAAGATATTCTGAAATATTAATTACTCTCATTCTGTTATCGGGAATATTTTTCATTTCCTGCGAACCGGAAAAAACTGTACCACAGGATCAGAATAAAACAGAGATCTCTTCAGCGCCTAAAACCCCTTTACTTTCTTATACACTTTCGGCCACTTATCCTCATGACAGCACCTGTTTCACAGAAGGATTCTTTTTTCATGAAGGACAATTATTCGAAAGTTCCGGAGCTCCAGATCATTTACCAAAAACCCGTTCATTGTTTGGTGTAGTTGACCTTGAGACTGGAAAGATAAAAGTGAAGGGAGAGCTTGACCGTTCCAAATATTTCGGTGAAGGAATCGTCGTTTTAAAGAACAAGCTCTATCAACTCACCTGGCAGGGACAAACCGGATTCATTTATGATGCCAAAACATTTAATAGTCTCGGTACTTTCGGATATATGAGCAAAGAAGGCTGGGGACTTACAACGAACGGAAAAGACCTCATCATGAGTGATGGTTCCAATGCGTTGACCTTCTTGGATCCGGTAACATTTCAGCCAACAAAAACACTTTTAGTGGCCGAGAACAATTATGCTGTTGATTACCTGAATGAGCTGGAGTACATCAAGGGATTTCTTTATGCGAATGTATGGATGACCAACACTATTGTGAAAATAGACCCTGAAAGCGGAAACGTTGTCGCAAAGATAGACCTCAGCGACCTAACGAGCCAGTCAAAGAAAAGATACAAAGGTTCGTTGGAAATGAACGGTATTGCTTACGACTCGCTTAGCGGAAAAATACTGGTGACCGGAAAAATGTGGCCATCTACCTATGAGATCCGTTTTCCCCTTTAACAAGCTGTTAAGATCACACACCATTTCTTTACAATAATTTTCCTGAATAATACTTCATGTTTTGCTTAAAATTCAGCATCTTTAGCTTATTATATACACTATGAAAAATTGCCTGATAACACTATCCTTCCTTGTCCCTTTTTCTATCTCTCTGCTAAAAGCGCAACTCACCATGGTGCCCGGTTATATGATCTCAGCAAAAGGCGATACCTTAAAAGGTGAGGTCAAGATCAATCCAAAAAAGGACATCGATAATTTTTCGAAGGTTTTTTTTAAAGATGCTTCCGGCGTTCAGAAAAATTACAAGCCTGCTAAAGTAAAAGGATATGGATTTGCCAACAGACATTTTGTAAGCATCACAGAAAAAGATGAGTCTATGTTCTGTGAAAGACTAACGGAAGGCGCCATCATTCTGTACAAATCAGCTTTTGAAGCAAGCAGTGCCGGAGAAACCACCAAAGAACTCATTTGGTATTTATTCAAAGAAGGAGATAAAAAATTGACAGAAGTAAAAGAAACAAAATTCAGAAAACAGATCATGGAATGGATGAGTGGCTCAGCAGGGCTGGCCAATGATTATGAAGACGGAAAAACGTTCAACGAGAGCGTGGCCATTGAGGTTATCAAAAAATACAACAGCTGGAAAAAAGAAAATCCATAAATCTCTTAGTTCGTACAATAAATTTAAAACAAGCCGCTAAAGTGCGGATTCAAGATGATCACAAAAGATACTGACAAAAAATTATTTCTGCTCGACGCATTCGCGCTCATTTACCGTTCTTATTTTGCATTCAGCAGCAATCCAAGGATCAACTCTAAAGGATTCAACACTTCGGCTATTTTTGGTTTTACCAATACACTTCTTGAAATATTGAACAAAGAAAAGCCCACCCATATTGCAGTGGTCTTTGATACAGATGCTCCAACCCAAAGACATGCAGAATTTGAATCCTATAAAGCAAATCGCGAAGAAATGCCGGAAGATCTGCGCGAATCCATTCCTCTGATCATTGACTTGATCCACGGATTCAACATTGAAGTGATAGGCTTACCAGGATACGAGGCAGATGATGTAATTGGTACACTTGCCCGCAAAGCAGAGATGGCAGGATTCACCACTTACATGATGACTCCAGATAAAGACTATGGACAATTAGTAGATGAAAATACTTTTATCTATAAACCCGCCAGATCCGGAAATGGGGCCGAAATTTTAGGAAGAGAAGAGATCTGTAAAAAATGGGAAATACAAAATGTCTCTCAGCTCATCGACATTCTCGGATTAATGGGTGACTCAGTTGACAACATACCCGGAATTCGTGGTGTAGGAGAAAAAACGGCCATTCAACTTATCAAGGATTTTCACAGCATGGATGGTATTTATCAGAATACTGATAAACTAAAAGGAAAACTGAAGGAAAAAGTAGAGAACGGAAAAGACATTGCTTATCAGTCCAAACGTCTAGCCACCATTATTCTTGATTGTCCACTTGAGCTCGAAGAAGAAAAGCTTCGCTTAAAGGAAGTGAACAAAGATGCATTAAGAGAAATTTTCAAAGAGCTGGAATTTCGTCGCATTGCACAAAATATTTTAGGAGAAGATATTGGTGGGACTGAAAAACTTCAGGGAGAGAGCTTCAAGGCAAAATCATCGGATGGACAGATCGGTTTGTTCAGCACAGCTGATTTCTTCATGGTTCAGAATGCAAAAGGAAAAGCTGAGCCGGAAGCCGTAACAGAAGAGGCCATCGCTCATCAAACGATTGCCAGCGTAAAACATGAATATTTTCTGGCAGATACAAATGAGAAGATCACCGAGCTAATCAACACATTAAACTCACATTCAGAATTTTGTTTTGATACCGAAACTACCGGACTCAATTCGTTGGAAGCAGAGATCGTTGGACTTTCTTTTTCAGTTAAAGCGCACGAGGGTTGGTATGTTCCTGTTTCTGACAAGAAAGAAGAGGCTCTTGCCACACTGAATTTGTTTAAGCCCTTATTACAGGATGAAAAGAAAACATTGATCGGGCAAAATGTGAAGTATGATTATCACATGATGCAGAATTACGGCATTGAAATAAAAAATAAATTGTTTGACACCATGGTAGCGCATTTCCTGATCATGCCGGATATGCGACACAACATGGATGTGCTTGCAGAAACATACTTGAATTATTCTCCCGTCAGCATTGAAACACTTATTGGGAAAAAGGGAAAAGAACAAAGCAGCATGCGTGATGTTCCTTTGGAACAAATAAAAGAATATGCGGCAGAAGATGCTGATATCACACTTCAGCTAAAAGAAAAGTTTGCGCCTGAATTAAACAACAATGAGGTTGAAAAATTATTTCGGGATGTGGAAGTTCCCTTGATCAAGGTGCTTGCGAATATGGAACGAGAGGGAATCAATCTGGATGTAGACGGATTAAAAGAATTCTCAGCACAATTACAGAATGATATTACCGAAATAGACAAGCAGATACAGGAACTTGCAGGAACAAAGTTCAATATCTCTTCGCCTAAACAAGTTGGGGAGATCTTGTTTGAGTACCTCAAGATCGTTGATAAACCAAAGAAAACGAAAACGGGACAATACGCAACAGGAGAAGAGATCTTAAGCAAACTCGAAAATGCACATCCCATCGTTCCAAAAATTTTAGATTACCGTGAATTGGTCAAGTTAAAGAACACCTACGTTGACACTTTGCCGGAACTGATCAATCCCAATACAAAACACATTCACACTTCTTTCAATCAGGTAGTGGCAGTTACAGGAAGATTAAGCAGTGATAATCCGAACTTGCAGAATATTCCCATCCGAACCGAAAGAGGAAGACAGATCAGAAAAGCGTTCATTCCCAGAAACAAAGATTTTATTTTATTGAGCGCCGATTATTCACAAATAGAACTTAGAATTGTTGCCAGTATCAGTGAAGATAAGAATATGTGCGAGGCCTTCAATCTTGGAAAAGATATACATACAGCAACTGCTGCGAAAGTCTACGGAATTGAAGAAAGCGCAGTAACCAAAGAAATGCGTTACAAAGCCAAAAGTGTGAACTTCGGTATCATTTACGGTCAAGGTGCATTTGGTCTGGCTGATAACCTCAACATACCGAGAGCAGAAGCACAGCAATTGATACAGAATTACTTTAAGGAATACAATGGTATTAAAGGGTATATGGACGATGAAATAGCTTTTGCGAAAGAACAGGGCTATGTAAAAACATTGTTAGGAAGAAAACGCTGGTTGCGCGACATCAATTCACAAAACGCAACCGTAAGAAGTTTTGCTGAAAGAAATGCGATCAACGCTCCTATACAGGGCTCTGCCGCCGATATGATCAAAGTAGCCATGATCAACATTGACGCTGCTTTACGTAAAGAGAATTTCAAAACAAAAATGATCCTGCAAGTGCATGACGAGTTGGTTTTTGATGTATACAAACCGGAACTCGAAACAGTGAAGCCCATCATTGAACAGTATATGAAAAATGCCTTGCCTTTGAAAGTTCCCGTTGAGGTAGGAATGGGAATTGGAGAAAACTGGCTGGAGGCGCATTAAACAGTATCAATGAAAAAAACGAATAATAGATGGGCCTTTTATAACATTCACTTCGTTTTCCGGTATTTTCTACAAAAAGGGATTTTATGTTTTAACATGCTTTTCTTTTCTGTGAGTTGTACTTTACACGCTCAATCTTCTTATCTTGATTCACTCTTAAAAGAACTACCGAAACCACATCATGATACAGTAAAATGCGAAATATTAAGTCTTTTGATTGAATCAGAATACAATGAAAACATCTGGCCCGTTTACAATGATTCACTCAAAAAATTAACTGAAAAATTAATTAAGAGGGATAAGAATTCAAACAGAGAACTTTTTCTTTTTCAGAAATATTATGCAGATGCACTTAACAATATCGGGTTTCTTGCGAATAGACATGGTGATATACCTAAAGCATTGGAGTATTTTCATAAAGCACTAAAAACTCAGGAAAATAATGGTGACAGAAAGGGCTCTGCGAATTCTATAAACAACATTGCAAGTGTCTATCAAAGCAAGGGGAATGTGAATAAGGCCCTTGAATACTATACCAAATCCCTTCGGATAAGAGAAGAGGTAGCCGACAAAAAAGGCATCGCCATCACTCTGAGCAACATTGCAGACATATTCAGCAATCAAGGTAATATTCCGAAAGCCTTGGAATATTACAATCAATGTTTAAAATTACAGGAAGAAGTGGGGGATAAAGAAGGGCTGGCCGTATCCTATATTAATTCAGGCGTCATTTATAAAGGACAAGGAGAAATAACCAAGGCTCTCGAGTATTATAACAAAGCGCTTGCCTTGCAAAAAGAGATCGGCGACAAAAAAGGAATCGCTGTTTCTTATAATAACATCGGCACTCTATACAAGAATAAAAGTGAAAACCTAAAAGCCCTCGAGTTTTTTGAAATGGCTCTTAAGGCAATGAAAGCTGTTGATGAAAAAAAAGGAATTGCATCTACTCTGAATAATATCGGCTCTGTATATTTTGATCTAAAAGATTATTCTAAGGCAACAGAATACAAAACCTTATCACTTAAACTACGAGAAGAGATCAAGGATAAAAAAGGGACTGCAATTGCATTACTAGGTTTAGGTACAATTCATGAAGCTCAAAACAATCACAGCAAGGCATTGCCTCTGTTAAACAGAAGCATGGAATTAAGCAAAGAACTTGGTTTTCCTGAAAACATCAAGAATGTTGCTTTGGCATTAAGCAAACACTATAAAGCCTCCAGCGATCCTAAAAAAGCGCTGGAAAATTACGAGCTGTTTATTTTGATGAGAGACAGTCTAAGCAATGAACAAAACAGAAAAGCTTCCATAAGATCGCAATTAAAATATGAGTACGAAAAACAAGCCGCAGCCGATTCGGTTGCACACGCGAAAGATTCTGAAATTAAAAACGCGGAGTTGGCCAAACAAAAAGCAGAGATCAAAGCAAAGAAGAATCAACAGTATGCACTTTTTGGAGGACTAGGGCTTGTATGCCTGTTTGGTGTTTTTATGTTCAATCGGTATAAAATAACACAGAAACAGAAAAAAATCATCGAAGGACAGAAAGAAATAGTGGAAGAACAGAAGCAATTGGTGGAAGAGAAGCAGAAAGAGATTCTGGATTCTATTCATTATGCAAAACGAATTCAACTTGCGCAGATTCCGAACGAAAAGCAAGTAGAAAAAATGATTGCGAAATTAAAACGCTAAACCCTCTGCAATTCAATCACCGTGATCTCCGGCCATATGCCCAATCTTCCGGGATATCCCAAAAAGCCTAAGCCTCTGTTCACATACAAGAACTGCTCTCCACTTTTATACAATCCCGCCCATTGCTTGTAAAAATATTTTACTGGGCTCCACTTGAATCCGGGGATCTCTATCCCAAACTGCATGCCATGTGTGTGTCCGCTTAAGGTCAAGTCTACGTCCGGATATTCTGTCTGAACTTGCTTTTCCCAATGGCTCGGATCGTGGCTCATCAATATTTTAAAAGAATACTTTTCTGTTCCTCTGTGTGCATCCTCCATTTTTCCATACTTTGGAAAATGCATGTTGCCTCCCCAATTTTCAATCCCTAATAAAGCAATTTGTTCTCCGTTCTTCTCCAAGGCAACATGTTCGTTCATCATCAATTTCCATCCCGCATTTGCATGTACCTGCATCAGCTCTTCCAGATTTTTTCTCTTGGCCTCTACACTATCCCATTGTACATAATCACCGTAGTCATGATTCCCTAATACCGAATAAACACCATGCGGGGCTTTTAATTTGCTGTACACCTCTTCAAAACCCTTGGTCTCTTCTGTTTTGTTATTCACCAGATCACCTGTGAACAAAATAAGATCGGCTCCTTGTTGCATCACAATATCAAATGCTTTATGTAAAGCCGTGTTATCTGTAAAAGACCCGGTATGAATATCGCTTACTTGTACGATCTTGAATCCATTGAACGCTGCTGGTATTTTTGAAGAAGGAACTTTTACATTGTGAACCTTGTACTTGTAAGCCCCCTTTACCATTCCGTAAATGAATCCTACAGCCGGGATCACCGTAAATGTCACGGCAAGCTGACTCAAAAATTTTAAACGATCGATCTTGTAAACTTCTTCGACTGCTACTTCTGCTTTCTTTCTGAAAAGTCCAATGATCCATCGAAAAAAACGAATGATATCATCAATGATTAGAAACTGACAGCCAATTAACTTGCAAACAAACAAGATCAGGGTAATTGCCATGATGAAGCGGAAAAACGTATTCCAGTTGGGTGGTGGATAGAACATGGCGACCAAACCAATAACAAATGTGATACCTGCCATTGTATAGGCTGTATACAGTGTGATGTTTTTGCTGCTTCCGTTAAAATCCCGAACAAAAGTTTTCACTGCCTGCAAGAAATAGATCTCTACCACAGAGACGATCAAAAAGAAGATTATGAGACGGGCAAGCATAGCGAAGAGGTAAATTTACTTATTCCCGGCTTTTAAGGGCTTTCTTATTCTACAAATCAATGTTAATTAATTCCAAAAACAGGGTGTTTGCTTGCTAGGCATTCTTCTATCTTTGAGAGATAATTGAACTTTGTACAATGGGTAAAAAAATCAGAATAGGCATCATTTTCGGTGGTCAAAGCAAAGAAAGAGAGATCTCTTTTGCAGGAGGAAGAACCGTATACGATAATCTCAATAAATCACTGTTTGAAGCTATTCCGGTTTTTGTAGATAGCTTCGGGAATTTCGTGGAATTGAAATGGGAATTCATTTACAAGGGAACCATTCGTGATTTTTACCCTCCTGTAGATTTTTTACCCAGCGGCTCTGCTTTTCAGTTATATGCCGAAAATCTAGGCAGTCTGAATCAGGATCAACAGAACGCCCTCATTTCTAAAATTGGAAAAAGACTTTCACTCGTTGATCTTAAACAAAAGATCGATTTCGCTTTCTTATGTCTCCATGGGCCCTATGGTGAGGATGGAAGAATACAGGGATTATTCGAATACGTACAAATTCCTTACAGTGGCTCGGGTGTTTTGGCCTCTGCCATTGGAATTGATAAGAGCATTCAAAAAGAACTGATGGTGAACAAGGGCTTTAATAGTCCGGCTTACATGACCATCAAACGCAATGACTGGATCGAAGGAAGGGTTAAGAACATTTCAAAAACTGTAAAAGAAAAAGTGGGGTTTCCCTGTGTTGTGAAACCTGCTAATCAGGGATCGAGTATTGGGGTTTCTGTGATCAACAGTGAAAACGAATTGGAGCTGATGTCGGCCATTGAAAAAGCCTTGTTCACGAAATGGATGGACGCCAAAGAGTGGAAATCAATGAAGGCAGAAGGGAAGCACAATTACATTAAATCACTTGCCGACATTAGAGAAGGAATAGGAATGCCGGTAGCAATAAGTTATCCGGCCCAATTCAATAATGTGATCATCTATGATCCAAATAAACTGATCGAATTTTTAGATGCTAACCTAAAAGAAGATGGTTTCATTTTAGAAGCGATTGATGGAGAAAGCACCGTTTTGATCGAAGGATTCATTGAAGGAAAAGAATTCTCTTGCATTGTGCTGGAAGATGAGAATGGAGTTGCCTTGGCCCTCCCTCCTACTGAGATCAGAAAAGGAAAAGAATTATTTGACTACCGAAGCAAATACTTGCCTGGATTATCAAGAAAGATCACGCCTATTGATATTTCAGACGAACAGATCGAAGCGATCAGAAAAGAATGCGAGAAATTATTTTATGAATTACATTTTGACGTGTATGCTCGTATTGATGGTTTCATCAACAAAGAAGGAAAAATATTTCTAAACGACCCGAACACCACCAGTGGAATGATGCCTTCCTCCTTCTTCTTTCATCAGGCAGCAGAAATAGGATTGAATCCATCACAGTTTCTAACTTATATCATCCGAACTTCATTTCAGAAAAGATTGATCCAGTCAAAAGGAAATGTTACCTACAAAGAATTGTTAACACACCTCGATCACATCATCCTGAAGGATCAACATGCAGCGTCCAACAAAATCAAAGTCGCTGTTCTACTGGGAGGTTACTCCAGCGAAAGACATATTTCAGTAGAAAGTGGCAGAAACGTTTACGAAAAACTTTCTTCTTCAGAAAAATACTCTCCATTTCCGGTATTTGTTACTGGAAATAATACGGAACACAAACTTTATCACATTCCTGTCAATCTGATGTTGAAAGACAATGCAGATGATATCAAGGAAAAAGCAGAAGACTTCAAAGTACATACTGTCATAAAGAACATCATGAAGCAGTGTGAGGCCATCACCAAAAAATACGCAGCCTCCAGCGCCATTGCAGCTCCAATACTTTTAAGTTATGCTGCCTTAAAGGAAAAAGCAGATGAAGTATTCATCGCTTTGCATGGCAGACCAGGAGAAGATGGAGCTGTTCAACAGGAATTAGAAAAACTGGGCATCCCTTACAATGGCTCTAATAAAGAAAGCTCTTCGATCACTATTGACAAATACAGAACAAATGAGATCCTGAAGAAAAACGGTTATCTCGTTGCAGAACATGTATTGATCACGAATGATATGTGGAATAAGGACCTGCCTGACCGGCAGGCAGGAAAATCAAAAGTGGAAGAGATCATAAATACAAGGATCAAATATCCATTCATTGCCAAGCCCGTTGATGACGGATGCAGCAGTGCCGTAAAAAAAATAAAGACATTTGCTGAGTTTGAAGCGTTTTGCAAATTGATGTTCAGAACATCAGAAGAATTAGATGCCATCGCAGCAGCTACCTTGCACATTAAGCCAAAAGAAGAATTTCCGCAAAAACAGGTCATTCTAGTAGAAGAACTCATCAGTAAAAAAGATGCCATTCATTTTTTAGAAGTGACCGGAGGTATGCTGACTAAATTCAACACAAAAGGGGAAATTCAGTACGAAGTGTTTGAAGCCTCTGAAGCTTTGGCTGACGGAGACGTGCTAAGTCTGGAAGAAAAATTCCTGGCAGGACAAGGACAGAACATTACACCTGCGCGTTATTCCAAGAACGAATTTGAAAGACAGAAAGTAAGCGAACAAGTGAAAACTGCATTGGGCGGAGCCGCAAAAGTTTTGGGAGTAAGTGGTTATTGCAGAATAGATGCGTTTGTAAGAGTGTATGAGGGCGGAAAAGCAGAAGTAATATTCATTGAGGTAAATTCATTGCCCGGCATGACTCCAGCTACCTGTATCTTTCATCAAGCAGCCATTAATCATTACAAACCTTACGAATTCATTGATAAGATCCTGGAATTTGGGAAAAAGAGAACGCTTCAGGCTGTATAATTTTTCGCATCCTCTTCTCAAAGTTTAGTTTACTTAATTGATGTACTTCAATTTATTTACACTATTTTTGGTAGTGTAATTACCTTGACCTTGTATTTCAAAAAAGCCATATTCTCATTTTTCAGCTTAATTGTACTATTCCTTTGTGTTAGGCCGTTAGCTTGTTCTGCAAGAGAGAGAAAAATAGATTCATTGCTCGCCCTTCTTGCAAAGGGCGGTCCGGATACTGTCAAATTAAAATTACTGGCTCAAATCGGTAGCGCGCATCTTGACCTGCATCCTGATTCAGCAGTTTACTACCATCAACTAGCCTATGACCTGGCCAACAAAGGAGAAAACATCATGCGAAAGATCTCTGCCCGCAGAAATCTGAGCTGGGATCTTTATGAAGTAGGTAAAGCCGAAGAATCTCTTCAAATGCAAAAAGAGGGGATTGAAATGTGTGATCAGGCATTTACAAGTATTGAAAACAGAGATCATCCTTCTAAAAAATTAATTGATCTGAAAGCAACCATGCTGACAAACTCAGGGATCATCCACATGGGTTTGGGCAGAAGCAAAGAGGCGGTAGCCTGTTACTCTGTTGCATTAAAAATGTTTGAAAGCATCAACGACACCATGGGCATTTCCAGTTCGCTCTATGGTATGGGAGGAATTTATTTTCATGTTGCCGACTATTACAATGCACAACAGTGTTATCAGAAAGTTGCCGATCTTAATTCAGGACCCGGAAAAGAGAATTATTATGCAGCAGGATTAATTGGTTTAGGAAACATCAATAATAAAAGAGGTGTGTTTCCTGCGGCTCTTAAATATTATCTCCAAGCCCTAGAAATAAAACGCAAGGCCGGTAAAATACTGGATCAGGCAAAGATCTTGAATAACATTGGAGTAGTTTATCATTATATCAATGACAACGACAGAGCTCTCAATGAATACAATGAAGCCGTTAAACTTTATGAAGAAGTTGGATCAAGAGAAGGCGTTGTCAGTTGTTATGTGAACATGGGAATTGTTTGCGGAGAAAAAGGAGATCATCTCAAGGCAATGGAATACTATCGTAAATGTTTAACCTTAATGAAAAACACGAATGATAAATTTACCTTGGCGAATGTATTGGGAAATCACGCGGCCGGATTTGTGAAATTGAATCAATTGGATAGTGCTGAATATTATTTCATAAGAAGTATCGCGTTTCAAAGGGAAATTAATGAGGTACAGGGCCTCTCAGCTCAATTAGCCAGTTTAGGGGCTGTTTACATCAAGAAAAAGAACTATAAGAAAGCACAGGAGTGTTTGAAGGAAGGGTTGGCATTAGGATTGAAAACAGGATCCAGAGGTGTGCTGATGAATCTATACGGTCATTTATCGATGCTGGACAGTATTCAAGGAAATCATAAATCAGCCTTAGTTAATTATAAACTCCACGTTCTTTATTCAGATAGTTTAAGCGGGGATGATGCCGCAAGAAAACTTCTGGAAACACAAATGCAATTTGATTTTTCAAAAAAACAAATGGCCGATAGTGTAGCGCACGTAAAGGAAAAAGAAGTTACTGAAGCAAAGCTTTCTCAACAAGATGCAGAAATTAATGCGAAGAAAAATCAGCAGTATGCTTTGTTCGGGGGACTGGGATTAGTGTTGATCTTCGCCGGTTTTATGTACAATCGATTTAAAATAACAAAACAACAGAAAACAATCATAGAAGAGCAAAAAAAATTCGTAGAAGAGAAACAACGCGAGGTGCTTGATTCCATACACTACGCGAAACGTATACAACAAGCTCAAATGCCGAGTGAAAAGAGAGTAACACAAATGTTTTCTAAACTAAAGAAGCCGAATTAGCCCCGATAGCTAAAATTTAAAATCAAAATGCTGAAGACTCAATACGCCGATTGACCAAATAAAGATCTAATTAAACTCTCTTAAAATTTCGCCCCTAGTCCCACAAAGATAGTTCTTCCATTACCCGGCATCAATCCAGGTCCTGGATATCCTCCCGCCCTTCTTGTAAAATATTTTGTGTCAGCTAGGTTGTTCACCCCGGCCTTTACATTGAAGTATTTCCATATTCCAACAGATGCAGACGCATCGATTATAGAATACGAAGGAACTTTTCCTATTGTTGCTGTAGAATTCGGCGTCTCAGTATTCAATGCATCGGCATAAACTGCATCTACATAATTGTATTGACAGGTGAACGAGCATTTTTTAAAGATATAAGTGAGTCCATAACGGCCTGTTTGTTGCGGCGCATACTCAACCCTTCTTCCAACCAATGTCTTAGTAGGGTCATTCACGATCGCCGGATTATTCCACTTCTCATACTTTGCATCAACGTAAGAATAGGATGCGTAAAGACTAAGGTGTCCGTATTTTCCATTTTGAAATATCATTCCTAATGCATCCCATTCCACATACAACTCAACACCTTTGCTTACCGAAGTCCCAATGTTAGTTCTGAAGGGGGCGCCATCTTTTGTGATCGTTCCAATTCTGTTGTCGTAATGTAAATAGAATGCACCAATATCAAAATTAAGATGCTCTGTTATCTGTCCTCTATATCCTGCATCTGCATTGTATCCGCTTGCATCCTTCAGGTTCGGGTCTACTACTTCGGTAGTTGACGAAGGCGTTAATTCTGAAAAAGTGATCGGTCTGTAATTTTGTGTTCCATTCAAATACAACGAAGATCTTTTTGTTACAGTAAATTCTGCTCCAACCCCTGCAAGGAAAATTTGTCTCAAACGTGCATCAGATGAAATCTTATCTTCCTTGCCTGAATTGATCCGGTAATAGCCGCTGGCTTTATTGTTTATTTGCTCAAATCTAATGCCAGGAGTAATACTCAATCTTTTACCTATACAAACAAGATGCTCTGCAAATACAGCTGCGTTCTCAGTCTTGTAATTCAGATCACGACCCCATACAGGATCGCTTATGGTCAGATCGGCATCTGATCCTGTTGATCCTTTCCCTAATTGTTTTCTTGTCATATCTCCATTATAAACACGTACACCAAATGAGAGTGTCTGCTTGCATCCTGATACGGTATACTGATGCATCAACCTTGTTTCTGCGCCTGCATTCAAATAGGTATCAAGATCCACCTGTCGCCCGTTAAATGAACCAATGTTCACATTAAACGTGTCTGCAATTGTTAGCGGAGCAACAAAACCTACGCTATTTCTTTGTCCTGAAATTCCAAAAAGCTTAGTGAATAAAGTGGTTCTCTCGCCGAACTTCCAAACAAGATCCATGTTTGCAACATTCCAGGGAACCAACATCCAGTTCCTTGAACGGACTGATTGTTGTGCGTCCGCGTCAAACAGCTTGTCAGTAAGTCCGCCAGGTTGTTTACTCTTATAATCGCTTCTGGTATAAGATGCACTTAGTTGTATTTTTGGTGAAATAGAATAAGTGATGGAAGCATAGCCTGTATTTGTTTGATACTGGTTATTCTTTCTCCATCCTTGTGATTCACGATGATGAAAAAAGGAGTAATAAGAGATCTTCTTCACTGTTCCGCCTACTGCATTATAGGAGTTGAACAATCCATAGTTACCTCCGGTTTGTTGTGTCTCAAATGAAAATGGTTTTCTTGAGTTTCCTTTTTTTACTACATAGTTCAATGAACCGCCAAACTGTGAGCCATATTGAAGAGCTCCTGCTCCACGAACAAGCTCTATTCTTTCTATTGCTTCCAAAGGAGGTGAATAATACGCTTCAGGATAACCAAAGGTCTCGCCACTAATATCACCTCCATCTTGTCTTGTATTAAATTCCCAACTGCGATTCGGACTTAATCCACGGGTAGCAATTGCAACTTGTAATCCTGAGCCATCATTCTCCCAAACGGTGACGCCGGGCACTTTTCCGAATACTTGTCGCATATTATTGATAGAAAGATCGGCATCAATATTTCCTAAAGTGATCACCTCGTTCTTTTTGCCGGCGTAAATACAACCGTTCTTGGTCTCCGGCATACGGGTAAGTTCTGTTCTTTTTGGTTTAACATAAATGTCTATTTCCTGAAGCTGAACTGATTTAATACTGTCCGCTTGTTGCGCATTTAAGCTATGCGCCATAACAAGGATAGAAAATGCTGTAAATACTTTCGTAATCATACAGCAAATTTGAAGTACAAAACCCGTTCTTGAAATACCATGAAAGGGGTAGATGCGCCCTTTTCAATCGCCTAAAAGAGTCTAAGCCTACAGATTCTCAATGAAATAAGTACAGATCTTATCCATCAAATGCGCTCTGTCTTTCCCCAATACATTGTGCTCGTGTCCTGGATAAACATAATAGTCCACCAATACTCCTTTGTCCACGGCTTTCTTCTGATACAAAATGCTATGCTGCCAAACTACTACCGGATCTTGCGCCCCGTGGATCATCAATAACTTTCCTTTCAGATTCTGAACGTAATTCAGCAAATTATTTTTTTCATAGCCTTCCTTGTTTTCCTGAGGGGTATCCATATAACGCTCTCCATACATGATCTCATAGTAAGACCAATCGATCACCGGTCCGCCGGCAACAGCCACCTTGAATACGCCCGGATTTCTTGTCATCAATGATGTTGTCATAAAGCCACCATAACTCCAGCCATGCACTCCTATTCTCGCTGCATCTACATAAGGAAGCGATTTCAAGTACTCTACTCCTTTTAGCTGATCAGCCATCTCACAGGTACCAATTTGCCTATGTATAGCCTGTTCAAATGCTTTTCCTCTCCAGGAAGTTCCTCTTCCATCCAGCGTAAACACAATGAATCCTTTTTCTGCCATGTACTGATACCACAATTCTCCTCCGGCAAGCCAAGTATTGGTTACTTGTTGTGAATGTGGGCCGTTGTACAAATACATGAGGACAGGATACTTTTTTGTACTGTCGAAATTGGTTGGCAAAAAGATGCGGCTGTAAAGATCCGTCCCCTCTGCGTTCTTAATGCTGAACAATTTCCATTTTCCGGTTTTGTATTCTTTGATCGGATTGTCTGCCTTAAAAATATTATTGCTCTTTCCGTTAGCTGTATTGATCACACGGTTTTCGCGCGGCGTATAACAGGAAGAAAAATTATCGATCGCAAAACTTCCATGCTCATCCGCAATGCAGGTATGAAAACCGGAACCTTCAGTCAACTTGGTCATTTTTCCACTAGCAAGATTCACTTTATAATAATCCTGATTTACGGGAGATTGTTCGTTTGCATGAAAGAAAATATTTTCTCCTTTCTCATCAAAGCCGTTAAAATCTTTTATCTCCCAATTTCCTTTTGTCAATTGTTTGATCATTTTTCCACTGATATCATATAGGTACAAATGCATGTATCCATCTCTCCTGCTGTGCCAGATGAATTTTGAAGGGTCTTTCTTCAAAAAGATCATGGCTTTTTGAGGCTCAACGTATTTTTCATCTTTCTCTTCAAATAAAGTTCTTTTGAAAGTTCCGTCTGCGGCATTGTACTCGTTGAGTTTAAAATGATTTTGTTCGCGATTCAAAACGGCAATGTAAATATTCTTCTCATCCGGACTCCAGGCAATGTTAGTGAGGTATTGATCTTTTGGTCCTTCTGTTTTGATATAGATCGTAGATTTTTTTGCTAGATCATAAACACCTAATGTCACATAATGACTTTTGTTTCCGGCCATTGGGTATTTTATGTTTTTATTCTGGGCAGGGTAAGTTGTCCAGTCGATGATAGGATAATCCGTCACGTCACTTTGATCCATTCTGTAAAAAGCCAGGAAATTACTTTTTGGTGACCAGTAGGTACCTTTGTGAATTCCGAATTCATCGCGGTGCACGCTTGTACCATAAACGATATTGTAATTTCCATCCTTTGACACATTCGTAATTTCCTTGCCATCTCCAATGAAAAGATTATTCTCCTTTGTATAAGCGATGAACTTTTTATCAGGAGACTCTTCCCTATTCTCCTCTGATGAATAATAGAACTCCTTCGCGCTTAGTTTAGAATCAGATATTGAATAAAGCCATGCACTTCCTTTTGAATCAAAAAAAGTAAAGTGAGTGGCATCTTCCCAGCTAAATAGTGGGAATTCAGCAAGTGTATCTTTCGCGGCCGCTTTTAAAGCGCCATTTAATTTCGATAATTCAATTTTTGTGGTTTGTTTTGCGGATTCTGAACTGAACACTAAAAGAGCATTACTCTCTATGTACGAATAGGCTTTTGTGCCCGGAACAAAAGAAATACCTTTCAGTTTTGCAGGAGCCAATCCTGTTCTCCCTTTCCAAACAGCTTCCTGAATGGTAAGCAGTTTTTCCTGAGAGACAAGAGTGAAGCTAAATCCTACTAAGGCTAAAAAAATAAATTGTTTTTTCATGATCAATTAAAAGCTTTTCCTATTTCTATTATTAATTCTATGTTTTTTTCGAGTGCATTTCCAACTACGATCATATTTGCTCCACAAGAAATGAACTGTTTTGCTTTTTCAAACGAATCGATCCCTCCGCCAACGATCAGGGGAATGCCGATGTTCTTTTTCACTTCCCGGACCACCTTGGCGTTCACTGTTCTTCCTGCGCCGCTTCCTGCTTCCAAATATACTGCCTTAAATCCCAGCAGCTCTCCCGTAATTGAGGTGTTTTTTATGCTTTTTATATCCCCGGCATTTAATGGTTTTGTTTTGGAAACTTTTTCGGTTGTGCTTTTCTTTCCTCCATCAACTAATACATAAGCAATGGGCAGAGAAGAAAGCTGTGCTTTTTTAATTAAAGGGGTTGCCTTTAAATGTTTTCCGATCAAATATTCGGGATTGTTTCCTGAAAGTAAACTCAGAATAAAAATACCATCAGCGGCCGATGTCACTTGCTTTTCATCTCCCGGAAAAATGATCACCGGTAGTTTCGTTCTTTTTTTAATGTCTTTGATAACAGCAGTAATGTTGTTCTTTTTTAATTTACTTCCACCAACTAAAAAACAGGAGGTGTTGTTCATTTCTGCAAGAGAAATAAGGTCTGGATGGTATTTATCGGGGTCGACCAAAACAGCAAGAATGTGTTTTTTCCCATTCAGTTTCTTTATAAAAGGGTCGA